>JARRPE010000139.1:0-6446 GCA_037383205.1 Methyloceanibacter sp. | reverse complement strand
AGTGTGTTGTTCAAGGGCACGCTGCGCAGCATGGTGACGCCGAAACCGCCGATGAGAAACAAGGCAGCGCCCACGAAGACATAATGCGTGGGTGTTTCGCGCCAGGAAAAGGCCGCTATCACGCCAAGGACAACGCAAAGCAAGGCCGTGCCGAAAAACAGGACCAGAAAGACCGGCTTCTTAATGGCGAGAACGGTCGCCTGCATGGCGACGATGCCGCGCTCCGCCGAAAGGCCACCGAGCGCGCGCATGAAGAACACGGAGAAAGCAAAGAAGGTTCCGCCAAGCAGCGCCGTGCACAAGGCGGCGCACATCGTCAGCACAAAGAGTATCCCAGTCATAAAAGGACCTATTAGCGGCCGTTGCCGAGAGCAAGCCTGCGATGAGTCTCTACCAATTTGGATTGGTGCATTTCACCCCCCTCGCATTCACGGACGAGATCTTTCCTGTCTCGACATCGATCTCCCAGGCGGTCCGAAGATTGGTCCACCACTCCGCCGCATCCTTGCCGCTGGCCTCGCCCATGAAGCGCAGCGTGTAGTCGTCGCCCTTCATGCAGGCGGTGGAGAACGTGTAGCCCTTTCGCGGCTTGTCGGCCACCAGCGCATCGGTGATTTCGAAATCCGAGGATGAGCCGTCTTCGTTCGCCGACTTGGCGGTCAGCACCAGAACCGTGCCGTCATCGCGGGTGTAGTGCTGCACGTAGATGGGTGGCAGAACGAGGCCGCCGCCGACATTGGTCCAGCCGTCGACGTCGAAGTTGCCGGCGTAGGTCTCGCCGATCAGGGTCTTGGCGAAATCCTCATCGGAAATCGGCTCGGCTTCTGCGCTCTCTTCCGTGCCGCCGTCCGTCATGCCGGTCTCGGCCGTGGCTTCCGCGGGCGATTCAGCATCGGCAGGCTCTTGCGCTTCGGCGCGTGCGGCGCCCATGCAGAGGAGGGTCAAGGCGGAGATCGCCGCCCACGATCCAATCGATTTGCAGTTCATTTCACTCATCCACAGTGTTGCAGTCTCGCCGGCGCTCAATTTGCCGCGGGCATGGCCTTGTCGCGGGTGGCACCCTATTCAAAATCCTTGCAAGATTCGCCCCTAAATTCGGCCGCGATGCCTATGCGAACCCGCTTCCTTCTCACCATGGCGCCGGTGCCTCTTGCCGTGCTGCTGCTCGCCTTATGCGTCGCCTTTGCGCCTCGCGTCGCCGCCAGCGATCCTTACGCCACGACCGGTTCCGCACACGCGATTGCTGCGAACGATTGTGCATCGGAGCATCTCAACATGATGATCGGTCAGACCATCATGATGGGATTCCCCGGACGGCGACCGCAGGATCAGGGCGTGGAAGCCGTTCTGGCGCAGTTGCGGAGTGGAACAATCGGCGGCGTGGTTCTGTTCCCGAAAAACATCGCCGACAAGACCCAGCTCAAGACGCTGATCAATGCGCTGCGAGAGACCCGCCCGGATCTGCCGCCGTTCATTGCCGTGGATCAGGAAGGCGGTGCGGTCCAGCGTCTTCGCGCCAGGAAGGGGTTCGAGTGGTTTCCCTCCGCTGAGCTGGTCGGCGGCATTCGCAGCCTCGATGCCCAGGACGTAGCCGAGGAGATCTACCGGCAGATGGCGGTGGAGCTCGCGGGGCTCGGATTCAACATGAACCTCGGTCCGGTGGTCGATGTGAACACGAACCCGGACAATCCGGTGATCGGTGCGCGGGGCCGCAGCTTCGGCGGCAGCGCTGACATCGTGTCGCCCATGGCCGCCGCCTTCATCAACGCGCACCATGCCGCGAATATCGCGACCGTCGCGAAGCATTTCCCGGGGCACGGCTCAAGTTCGGTGGACAGTCACCGCACGCTCGCGGACGTTTCACGCACGTGGCATGAAGAGGAGCTCGATCCTTATCGTCGTCTCGTGCAGCAGGGGCTGCTCGATGGGGTGATGCTGGGCCATCTCTATCACCCCCGATTCAGTGACCTCGAAGGCCTGCCTGCGTCGTTGTCGGCCAAGGCGGTCGATGCGTTGCGCGATGCGGACGGGCTGGGGTTCGAGGGCGTGATCGTCAGTGACGACATGGAGATGGGCGCGATCCGCGAGCGCTTCACGCCGGAAGAGGCGGCTGTGAGGGCGCTCAAGGCCGGCACCGATATCTTGATCTTTTCCAACATCAAGCGCGACGATCCCCAGTTTGGGAGGCGCATCCATCGGGCACTTGTCGACGCCGTTTGCGATGGCCGCCTCAGCCATCAGCGCATCGAGGACGCCTATGGCCGGATCGTGCGCCTGAAAAAGCAGATCGAGACCGATACGCTGCCTCGGGCTTGGTGAGCCTACTTGGTGCTCTCGAGGGCTTTGAGCGCGCGCTCGCGCGCCGCGGCATGGTCGACAATGGGTTCGGGATAGGTTTCGCCGAGCTTGACCCCCGCCGCCGCCAGTACGCCAGGTGGCGCGTCCCAGGGGGCGTGAATATCGTCCGCCTCGAGATCCGCCAGCTCTGGAACCCAGGTCCGCACATAATCGCCTTCGGGGTCGAACTTCTCGCCTTGGAGGATCGGATTGAAAATCCGGAAATAGGGGGCCGCGTCGGCCCCGCAGCCGGACACCCATTGCCAGCTCGCCGAATTGTTGGCGAGGTCGGCATCCACCAGCGTGTCCCAGAACCAGGCCGCGCCGTCCTGCCAGGGGAGCAGCAGATGCTTCACGAGAAAGGACGCAACAACCATGCGGGCCCGGTTGGGCATCCAGCCTGTTTCCCAGAGCTGACGCATGGCCGCATCCACCACCGGATAGCCCGTCTGCCCGCGCTGCCAGGCGGTGAGCGCTTTCTTGTCGTTGCGCCAGGGGAAGTCCGCGAATTCTGGCCGTAAAGGTTTGTCCGGCAATTCGGGGAAGCTGAAGAGGAGGTGGTAGGAGAACTCCCGCCAGCCGATCTCGCGCAAGAACGATCGCGCGCCCTTTTCGATGCCGCCGCTGTCCGCCTCGATGGCGTGGTTCACCGCGTGCCAGACTTGCGCGGGGCTGATCTCGCCGAAATGCAGGTAGGGCGACAGCAACGAGGTAGGGGTGCCCGGCAGGTCATCCCGCTTTTTGTCGTAGTCGCCGATCCGCTCGTCGATGAACTCGGTGAGCGCGTCTCTTGCGGCCTTCTCGCCCGGCGTCCAGGCCTTCCGAATGCCACCGGCCCAATCGGGCTTCGAGGGTTGCAGTTTCAGGCTGTCGAGAGGGTCGCTTTTCACCTTCGCGAAGTCGATCTTTTTTGGCGCCCCGCTAGGCGCCGGTGGCGCGGGTTGCGCGAGGCACGATTTCCAGAACGGGGTAAAGACGCGATAGGTGTTCCCCTCCTTGGTGGTGATGTCACCGGGGGCGAAAAGAAGCCGTCCCGGATGCAGGTGAAACACAACGTCATTCTCGCTGCAGAGTTCGTCCAGATCGGCCTCGCAGCGCGTGCCGAACGGTTCGTAGCTTTGCGTTGCGTGAATGGCCGTCGCATTGGTTTTACCAAGGATGTCGGCCAGAACGTCGCGCGTGCGCCCTTTGCGCAGGATCAGTCCGCTGCCCAGTTCTTCGAGCGAAGCGTTGAGCGCCTTCAGACTCTCATGGAGCCACCAGCGCGACGCGCCGCCCGGAGAGACGGTACCTTTCGTTTCGACGTCGTGAATGTAGAGCGGCAGGACGGGCGCTCCGGACTCGACCGCTGCGGCCAGCGCCTTGTGGTCGGCGAGCCGGAGTTCCTTGCGGAACCACCCGATCACCGGGGACTTTTCGTCTTTGCTCATGTATCTCCCGTGGCGGCCAGCGCTGCTTCATGCAAGGCGCGCGAGTCTTCTCCGAAGCAGCAGAACACCACGCGGCCGATACCGGGGAAGTCCTGCAAGGTCTCGCGCACGGTCCGCAGCGCGATTAGCGCCGCCCGGTCGGGCGGGAAGCCGTAGATTCCTGTCGAGATGGCTGGAAAGGCAATCGAGCTCAGGCCGTTGTCGGCGGCAAGCTGCAGGGCGCTCCGGTAGCAGCCAGCGAGGAGCTTGCCTTCGCCGCTCTCTCCGCCGCCCCAGACAGGCCCCACCGCATGGATCACGTGTTTCGCCGGCAGGCCGAACCCTGCCGTTATTTTCGATTCGCCCGTCGGGCAGCCTCCGAGCGCGGCGCAGGCCGCGGCGAGCTCAGGTCCGGCTTTCGCATGGATCGCGCCGCAGACGCCGCCGCCGGGGGCGAGCGCCTCGTTCGCGGCATTGACGATGGCGTCGACGTCGAGCGCGGTGATGTCCGCGTCGATGATTTCGATTCGGTCTTCCATGAGCCCATCCTGGCGATCCAGCGATAACCGCCGTCCTTTCTCCGCTCGACGTAGCCCAGCGAGGGAAACGGCATATGGTAGCCGCTGACCGCGACACGGTCGGTCGCGACCATGTCGAACATTCGGGCGCGCCGCTTGCGGTGCTGTATGCAGAGCCGGGCCGGCTTTCGGCGGCGCAACTGCACCGTCTCGTGGGCCCGGGCCGGCAGGTCAATGGGGCCGTCGTCGAACAGAGCGGACAGTGCCGCGGCGGCAGCCAATCTATCCACCTCGCGTTTTCAGCACCTCTTCACGCAGGAGGTGGGCGTTCCGTTCCGGCGTTATCGCGCCTGGTGCCGCATGCGCGCGGCGATCTCCGCCGTACTCGACGGATCGAACCTCACGGATGCAGCCCATACGGCCGGTTTCTCCGATCAGCCGCACTTTTCGCGTGAGTTCCGCCGCATGTTCGGCGCAACGCCCCATTACGGCCTCGCCACCGCGCGCCGACGTCAACGACCGGCTGCCTGCTAGACGGCGTTTAGGTGCCGCCTCTCTTCTTGCTTGACGCGAGTAGGAGGCGTTATGTTATATCATTGATATGAATGCAGCTCATCATCACCCAGTCGAAGGGTCGACGCCCAAGCTCTCGCCCAATCAGAGCAAGATTTTGGGCTGTCTGCGCGAGGCGGGAGAGCCGATGAGCGCGTACGCCATCCTCGACCGCGTCCGGAAATCGGGCATCGCTCATCCGCCGACCGTCTACCGCGCCCTGAACGATCTGATGAAGAAGGGCATGGTGCACCGCCTCGAATCCCGTTCCGCGTTCATCGCTTGTGGGCATGGCGCGTGCGACGGACGGTTGGCTTTCGCGATCTGCCGGGCTTGCGACAAGGTGGTCGAGATTCCGCTCGGCAAGAAGGAGCAGGCGCGGCTTCTGGGGCTTGCACCCGCTGAGATCACGCCCGAACAGATTACCTTGGAAATCGCGGGCGTGTGCGAGGCGTGCAGGTCCGCGCAGGACACGTCAGCCTAGAAAAAACGCGGGAAGGGCCATCGCCGTGCCACTGGACGAGTCCATGGAGCCTCAGCCAAGCGTACATGCGCACGCCGTCGTGCCGGGCTTTTCGCTGCTGCGTGCCTCGACAGGTCAGCGGCTTGCGTTGGTCGCCGCGATGCTTGTGGTGCTCTGGCTCGCCGTCCTTTGGGCCCTGCAGTGAGGACGGCGTCGTGACGACACCAACGCCCGCCATCAGTTTCGAGAATCTGACGCTCGGCTATGACCGTCACCCGGCGGTGCACCACATCACCGGCGATGTGGCGCAAGGAGCGCTATTGGCCGTCGTGGGATCGAACGGCGCAGGGAAATCGACACTTCTTAAAGCCATGGTCGGCGAGTTGAAGCCGCTCAGTGGCCGCATCGATCTCCACGGGCACCTCAAGCACGACATCGCGTACTTGCCCCAGGTGGTCGAGATCGACCGGAGCTTCCCCATTTCCGTTTTCGACTGCGTCGCGATGGGGCTGTGGCGCGAAATCGGCGCCTCTGGAGGGCTCAACCGCGTGGCGAGCCAACGCGTGAACGAAGCGCTCGAAGCGGTCCATCTGTCGGGACTGGCGGGCCGTCCCGTCGGCGCCTTGTCGGGCGGGCAGTTCCAGCGGGTCCTGTTCGCGCGGCTGCTCCTGCAGGACGCCAGGGTGATCCTTCTGGATGAGCCATTCCGGGCGGTCGACGCGAGGACCATCGCCGACCTCATCGGGCTGATTGAACGCTGGCACGCAGAGGGTCGGACTGTCATCGCCGTGCTGCACGATATCGAGCTCGTGCGCCGGCATTTTCCGCAAACCCTGCTGCTGGCCCGCGATGTCTTGGCTTGGGGCCCGACGGTGGACGTGCTCACGCCGGTCAATCTCGACCTCTCGCGCCGATTCAACGAAAGCTACGATTCGCACGCCGCGGTCTGCGAGCACGACGAGACCCGCGAAACCGCATGATCGAGACGCTTCTCCAACCCTTTGCCGAGTTTGCCTTCATGCGCCGCGCGCTCGTGGGCGCCATCGCCATTTCAATGACGGCGCCGCCGATTGGCGTTTTTCTCATGCTGCGGCGTATGAGCCTGATGGGCGACGCCATGGGCCACGCGATCCTGCCGGGGGCCGCCATCGGTTATCTTCTCGCGGG
>JARRPE010000138.1:0-4495 GCA_037383205.1 Methyloceanibacter sp. | reverse complement strand
GCATCCCGCTCCAGAAAGAACCCGGTGAGCCCGAAGCCTGCGACGATATCGGAAGTGGCGAGTCTGGCTGAGCTGTCGATCAGGAACTGCGGCAGCGCCAGCATCTTGTCCGCGTACGGCGCCCCGGCCTCGCGGCTGACCGCCCGTCCGGACTTCGGCGAGACATAGACAAGCTCCTCGGTGCTTCCCGTTGCCGCGCAGGATGTGAGATCGAGACCGAACCCGATTTCCTGGAGCAGCTGCATCTCCCAGTACACGAGCAGCGCCGGCCAGATGTCGGGCTCGGCGAAGGACCGCAGCACATGCAGCGTCGTGGCATAGAGTTCGGGGTGCGGGTCCCGCTCCGGCAACAGCTTCACGAGTTCGCCCAGCATACCAATGGCGGCCAGCGCCCGGGGATCGTCGAGGGCGCGGGCACCGTGGGCTTCCATCAGTTCGACGTTGTAGCCGCCGAGATGCTCGGCGAGCCGCGCGCGCCACGTGACGCGGACGAGATTGCCGGGCTGGAGCGTGGGGCGAACGCGGCGGGAACGCCCCCCGCGCACGAGGCCGAGATGGCGGCCATGCTCGAGCGTCAGCACCTCGGCAATGAGGTTGGCTTCACCGAGGGGCTTGCCGCTCAAGAAAATGCCTTCGTCGCTCCAGTCCATCGCAACAGCTTGGCCTGACTCTCGCGGCTTTGCCTAGCCCGGCGTGATGGCGCGGTCCGGCTTATTTCTTGGGATAGTCGAGACCCATTTCCCGGAAACGCTCGGGATCATCGCCCCAGCGCTCGCGGACCTTCACAAACAAGAACAGATGTACGGGCACGCCCGCGATCTCGGCGATCTCCTCGCGCGAGGCCTGGCCAATCTCCTTGATCATCTGTCCCTTGGCGCCTAGCACGATACGGCGCTGGCTCTCGCGCTCGACGAAGATCGTCTGCTCGATGCGGATGCTCTGGTCCTTCAACTCTTTCCATTCAGTCGTTTCGACCGTCAGCGCATAGGGCAGTTCTTCGTGGAGGCGCAGGAACAGCTTCTCCCGCGTGATCTCGGCGGCGGTCTGCCGGAGCGAGGCGTCGGAAAGCTGGTCCTCCGGAAACAGCCACGGCCCTTCCGGGACCGCGCCCGCGAGATACGCCCGAAGGTCGTCTACGCCGTCGCCTGTCAGGGCCGAGACCATGAAGATCTCCGCGAAGGCCTTGAGACCCAGCAGATCCGATGTGAGCTTCAACAGCTCCGGCTTCTTCACGAGGTCGATCTTGTTCAGCACGGCGATCACGGGGCGGTTGAGTTCGGGGAGCTGCTCGACGATGGGCTCCAGCTTTTCGTCCAGCCCCCGGGCCGCATCGACCACCAGGGCGACGAGGTCCGCATCCCCTGCCCGCTCCCAGGCCGCTTGCGCCATGGCGCGGTCCAGCCGGCGTTTGGGCTGAAAAATGCCGGGCGTATCCACGAGAATGACTTGGGCATCGCCCGCGAGCACGATGCCGCGTACAGAGCCGCGCGTGGTCTGCGCCTTGTGGGTGACGATCGACACCTTCGCGCCCACCAGCGCATTCGTCAGGGTGGATTTGCCGCTGTTCGGCGCGCCGATCAGGGCGACGAAGCCGCAGCGCGTGGACGCGTCCGTGGTGTCAGTCATGGGCGGCACGCTCACTCATTGGCGCAAGCTTAATCATTGGCGAATGCCTGCCAGACGCCTTCGCGCAAGAGCATGGCGAGCGCCGCGGCCTGCTCGGCGGAGCGCTTGTTCGAGCCTTCGCCCCGCTCCGGCGCTACGCCTTCCACATGCACCTCAGCCGTGAATCG
The DNA here is from genome assembly GCA_037383205.1 of Methyloceanibacter sp. Classification (GTDB taxonomy): domain Bacteria; phylum Pseudomonadota; class Alphaproteobacteria; order Rhizobiales; family Methyloligellaceae; genus Methyloceanibacter. The sequence goes on along the minus strand of JARRPE010000138.1, from coordinate 2,702 downwards.
CGGGGCATGGTCGGGGCCTTCGCGCGAGACCTCGACATAGTTCGGCAACGGCAGCTGGCGTCCTTGCGCCCATTCCTGCAGGACGGACTTCGCGTCCGGCGCGGCCTCCTTGAGCTCGGCCAGATAAGGCTGCCAAGTGCGCCAGATAATCTCGCGCGCTACGTCGTACCCTGCGTCGGAGAACACAGCGCCCAGCACCGCCTCGCAAGCATTGGCCAGGATCGTCTTCTTGCGCCGCCCGCCCGACCCGGCTTCGCCGCCGCTCATCAGGATGAAGTCGCCCAAGTGCCAGCTTTGACCGGCTTCAGCGCATGTTTCGGTTCGGACGAGATGATTAAACCAGCGCGCCAATTCGCCTTCGCTCGCTTCCGGATACCGTTCGGACAGCAATTGCGCGATCGAAAGCCCGAGCACGCGGTCCCCGAGAAACTCGAGACGCTCATTGTCCTCGTTCGGCTTCGAACCGGGGCGGGCGCTCGCATGAGTCAAGGCCAAGGTCAGCAGTTCGGGCTTGTTGAATGTGTGCCCGATGCGCTCGGCTAGAACGCCGACATCCGTGATGCGCCGTTTGGCCACGAGGCTAGTTCACCGTCTTGAAAATGCGGTCCCAACGGACATCGGCGGGCCACCGCCAGACCTGCCAGAAACTCGCGTCCTCGTCGATCGAGAAGAAGATGACCTGCGCTTTGCCGACAAGGTTCTCGAAAGGCACGAACCCGACCTCCGACAAGAAGCGGCTGTCCGTTGAGTTGTCCCGGTTGTCGCCCATCATGAAGAAATGCCCCTCGGGCACTTTGTAGACATCGGTGTTGTCGCCGACCCCTTCGTTCACGAGGTCCAACACCGGATAGCTGACCCCATTCGGCAGCGTCTCCATGTAGCGGGTGAAATGGCGGTCTCGACCACCTGCGGCCTTCATGACGAAGTCGTCGACCTTGTCCTTGTCCACCGCCTCGCCGTTGATGTGGAGCACGCCGTGGACCATCTGGATCTCATCGCCGGGCAGGCCGATCACACGCTTGATGTAGTCCGTCTCATTGTCGCGGGGCAGTTTGAACACCACCACATCGCCACGATCGGGCTCGGCCGCCCACACCCGGCCTGAGAACAGATCCAAACCAAACGGAAACGAGTAGCGGCTGTAGCCGTAGCTGTACTTCGACACGAAGAGATAGTCGCCGACGAGGAGCGTCGGGATCATCGATCCCGAGGGAATGTTGAACGGCTGGAACAGAAACACGCGCACGATCAGCGCCAGGATCAGCGCATGAATGACGACGCGCATCGTCTCCCAATTGCTTCCCTTCGAAGCCGTCTTCTCCGCGTCTACGCTCATGCGGCGCTCTCCTTAGGTTGCACGCCCGCGTCGCAGGCCGCCCCATCCGCCAGTCTCGTTTGGGAGCCCTATAGCCCTTCCCCGGGTCCCGGGCAAACGATGGACGCGGATACTGTCGCAATTTTATGGCGAACGCCGAACTGCCGAAATGATGACGATGGCCTGGGCCGTGGGGAAGTCGTCCGTGATGGTGAGATCGATCTGTGCTTCGTGCCCATCGGGGAGCAGCTCTTCCAGAACGCGCGCGGCCCCGCCCGTGAGCGACATGGTCGGCCGCCCGGACGGCAAGTTCACTACGCCGAGGTCGTGCCAGAAGACGCCGCGGCTGAACCCGGTGCCGAGCGCTTTCGCGCAAGCCTCCTTCGCGGCGAAGCGTTTGGCGTAAGAGGCGGCCCGAAGCTTCCGCCGGTCGGATTTAAGCCGCTCCGTCTCTGTGAAGACCCGCGTGAGGAAACGTTCGCCGTAGCGCTCGATGGTCTTCTCGATGCGCCGGATGTCGATGATGTCGTTGCCGAGACCGATAATCATGAGGCGATGCGGCCTCCCTCACGGGCTCGCAAGGTCTCCCGGCCCCGGTCCATCGCGGCACGCATCCGCCGGATGGCCTCACCGAGACCGACGAACACCGCCTCGCCAACCAGGAAGTGACCGATATTGAGCTCGACGATTTCCGGAATGGTCGAGATTTGCTCCGCGGTCGCGTAGTTGAGGCCGTGGCCCGCATGAACCTCGAGACCGAGCGTATGCGCATAGGCGGCGCCGTCGACAATGGCTTGCCACTCCGTCTCGGCATCGGCGTCCCGGCCTTCAGCCACCGCGTCGCACCAACCGCCTGTATGAATCTCGATGGCCGGTACGGCCAGCCGGGCGGCCGCTTCGATTTGCGGCCTCTCCGCGCCGATGAAGAGTGATACCTCGATACCCGCTTCGCTCAGTGCGGCCACGACAGGCGCCAGTGCAGCGTATTGCGCGACCACGTCGAGACCGCCTTCGGTCGTCCGCTCCTCGCGCCGTTCGGGCACGAGACAGGTCCAGGGCGGTCTGGCCGTGAGCGCGATCCCGGTCATCTCCTCGGTCGCCGCCATCTCCATGTTCAGCGGGCAGTCGACCTCCGAGAGCAGCCGAACGATATCATTGTCGCGGATGTGGCGTCGATCTTCGCGCAAATGCGCGGTGATGTTGTCGGCGCCCTCATTGGCCGCCAGCTGAGCGGCGCGAATGGGATCGGGCAGCAGACCGCCCCGCGCGTTACGCAGCGTCGCCACGTGGTCGATATTGATTCCCAACCGAATCTTCGGGGCGCTTGTTACCTTCGCCACCTCACCTCTCCTTTCGGCGCCTTCAGGCGGCTTCATTCGGCGAGCGA
>JARRPE010000137.1:0-9415 GCA_037383205.1 Methyloceanibacter sp. | reverse complement strand
CGTGACGCCGGACATGCTGTTGAAGCCGGACGTAGTCACGTCCAAGACCTACGCGCAGTGCTGGAAGGGCGTCGTGGTGCCGTCTGTCTGCACCGCGGGAGCCACGGCCTGCGGCAACTAGCGAAGCACGCAAAAACTCGAAAAAACCGGGCGTAACAGGCCCTCTTGAGGGTTAGAACTAGACTGAATTTGTTCAGAAACTCCGTCTAAACTGGGAGTATGGCGACAGTCTCGGCAGTCGAGCCCCTTGGCGATCCGGCCTCGAAGGAGGTCATAGAGGCCCTTTTTGCGCGGTTTTCCGCCCGTTTCGGCGATCGTTTCTCGCGCAGCGAGGCATTGCGCGAGCAGCACGCCAACACCCTGACCTGGCTCAAGGTTCAGGCCCCCGACGCCGTCCTGTTCGCTGAGAGCACCGACGATGTTTCCGAGGCCGTGGCCGCCTGCGCGGCAGCGCGGCTGCCGGTGATCCCCTTCGGCGCCGGCAGCTCCCTCGAAGGCCACTTGAATGCGCCGTTCGGCGGACTCTCTCTCGACCTGTCCCGCATGAACGACATCGTCGCTGTCCACGACAGCGATCTCGACTGCACCGTGCAGGCCGGGGTTACCCGCAAGCAGCTCAACGAACACCTTCGGGATACGGGTCTGTTCTTCTCGGTCGATCCAGGCGCGGACGCAAGCGTTGGCGGCATGGCCGCGACACGGGCCTCCGGCACTAACGCCGTCCGTTACGGGACCATGCGCGATGCCGTGCTCGGCCTCACCGCGGTGCTCGCCGATGGACGCATCGTCAAGACAGGTGGCCGGGCCCGGAAGTCCTCGGCCGGCTACGATCTCACGCGGCTCCTCGTGGGCTCGGAAGGAACATTGGGCGTTATCACCGAGTTGACGCTAAAATTGTACGGTATTCCAGAGACAATTCTGGCTGGTGTTTCCACCTTCCAAACGCTGGAAGGGGCTTGCAATGCCACCATCGCGGCGCTCCAGATGGGGCTGCCGCTGGCCCGTATCGAGCTGTTGGACGAGGTTCAGGTGCGCGGCTGCAATGCGTATTCGAAACTTTCGCTGCCGGAGCAGCCGACTCTGTTCCTGGAATTCCACGGAAGCGAGGCCGGCGCGCGCGAACAGGTCGAGATCTTCTCCGAGATCGCGCAAGGCGAGGGCGGCGGTGCCTTGGAATGGGCCGCGCGGCCGGAGGACCGGAGCAAACTCTGGCAGGCGCGCCATGACGCCTATTGGGCGGCCAAGGATCTGCGTCCCGGCACGGACCTGATCGCAACAGACGTGTGCGTCCCCATTTCGGCGCTTGCGGCCTGTGTCATGGAAACGAAGCAGGACATCGAGCGGCTAGATCTGATTGCGCCGATCGTCGGCCATGTCGGGGACGGCAATTTTCATGTCATGCCGCTGATCGACATGAGTTCGGCCGATGAGATGGAACGAGCGCGGCAGTTCCTCGATCGCCTGATCGAACGGGCGCTCCGCTACGAGGGAACCTGCACCGGGGAGCACGGTGTCGGGCAGGGAAAAATTCGCTATTTGGTGGCGGAACACGGAGAGGGTGTGGATGTGATGGTTGCCATAAAAAAGGCACTCGATCCGCTGAATATCCTCAACCCCGGCAAGATTTTTGCTTTAGAGATGTAAGTGTTACCGCAACGCCCCTGAATGGATTGCGGTGCAAACGAGAGGAACGGCGTTAGCGGTAGTTGGCTCATTGTCTGTCACAGGCTTTTAGCTTCTTGTTCCGCACGGGGATCATGCGCCGGCGCACCCAGCCCTAGGCAGAGAGATCGGTGAATTCGTTTCTGCTGACACTGACGGCACTAGTCATATTGGTGCTGAGCGCGCTGTTCGCGGCGCCGCTCTTCATCGATTGGAATGACTATCGTCCGGCGATCGAAGCGCAGATGACGAAGTTCGTGGGCCGTCCGGTCAAGGTGGACGGCGAGGTCCATCTGATCGCGCTGCCCGCGCCGCACTTCAAGTTCGACGACATCAAGGTTGCGAACGCTGACGGCAGTCTGGATACGCCGTTTTTGGAAGCCACCACCCTCGAGGCCAAGCTCGATGTAGGGACGTTGCTGACCGGCAAGATCGAGGCGCACCAGCTCACGATCATCGATCCCACCGTTCGGCTGCGGCTCGACGGCGAGGGCGGCAATTGGCGCGACCTGGGGCCACACAAGTCCGGCGCATCGTTCGTGCCTTCCGACGTGCTTCTCGACTCCGTGCGCGTGACCGGCGGTACGCTGGAAATCTCGAAAGATGACGGTCCTGCCTTCGTCTTCACGAATATCGACGGCGAGGCGAGCGCATCGTCCCTCGCAGGGCCATACAAAGTTGTCGCGACCTACGACTTCGAGAACCGGCCGCAATCGATCCGCTTCTCGACCGGGATCGTGGACGACAGCGGCAAGTTCCGGGTCAAGACGGCGCTGCGCGATCCGAAGCGCTCGGCCTCCTATCAGTTGGACGGCGCCGTCTCGGGCCTGCGCGAAAGGCCTGCCTATGACGGCGCCTTTATCATGCGCGTTTCGAAATTCGAGACGCTGAGCGCCGATGGCCCGGCGCAAGGGGATGCAGATCCCGAGCTAGAGGAAAACGAGCTCTACGTGGAGCCGGCAAGCGACCAGGCAATCGGTGTCGACCCGGATCTCGTCACCGAGGAGACCGCGCCGCGCAGTCTGCGCGACCGGACATCGTTTCTGGAAGTGAAGGGTCCCCTTACGGCCACGCCCGACGGCGCCGAGCTGACCGGTTTCGAATTGACGCTGCACGCGTCCGGCCGGCCGCAGATCCTCAAAGGCAATGTTGCGCTCGACTTCCGTCCGCCGTTCAAGGCGGATGCAACGCTCGCGGCCCGCTGGATCGACTTCGATGCTCTGTTCGGCGCGGCCGGGACCGAAGACCGACCCGCGCCGGCGACGGTCGTGCGGCTGTTCGCCGACTGGGTTCTGGACGAGGCCGCGAAGGTGGGGCAGGGCACGCTCTCCCTCGATGTGGAACAAGCGGGCCTGGGCGGCGATCTCGCGGGAGGGCTCGCGCTCGAGCTCGCAAGCACCGACGGCGGCGTCGCCATCGAAAAGCTGAATGCGACCTTGCCCGGCGAGAACCGGGTCTCGGCCACGGGGTCCCTTCGCAAGGGCGCCTCCGGGCCGCTCTTTGAGGGACCGGCCTCCATCGACGGTTCGGGCCTGCGCGCGCTGACCCGCTGGGCGGCGGGCGATCGCGCCATCACCGGCCAGTCCTTTGTCGGCGACTTTTCTCTCTCCGCGGACGCCAAGGTCGGCGAAGGCGAGGTGGTCCTGTCGAACGCGAATGGCGCGGTGAGCGGAACACCGTTCGGCGGCAGCTTCCTGTACCGGTCCGGTGAAACCGATCTCATCAATCTCGATCTCAAGAGCGACCGTCTCGACTTACGCGAAACGCTCGGCGGCGAGCCCATCTGGTCGGCATGGCTGTCGTCCGCGAATGGAGAAGCTGCCCCGCAGCAAGACGCCGGAGGCACGAGCCTTCTTAAGAAACTACGCGGCGACGAGGTACAAGCGCGTCTGGAGATTGGGGAGCTGCTGCTGCCCGACCTCACTCCGGGCCGGCTCGATGCGGAGCTGTCGCTCACCGGCGGCGATCTCGACGTTCGGTCGTTCGCGTTCATCGCGCCGGGCGCGCTGACGCTCGATGCCAAGGGACGCATCGTCAGCGTGACGGAGGCGCCGTCCGGCCAGATCGATCTGTCTTTGCAGGCGCAGAGCTCGGACAGCCTGCGCGCGGTTGCCGGGCTCGCGGGTTTCGGCGACCGGGTTGCGAAGTCTGAGCACTTTACGGCGCTCACCCCGTTCGATGTCAGGGCCGCGCTGGTGGCCGCTCGCGTCGGCGATGCGACCGATGCATCGCTCGAGTTGAGCGGCCAAGTCGGCGGGTCGGATCTCGCGCTTGTCGCCAAAGCAAAGGGCACGCTCGCAAAGCCTCGCGACGCCGAGATCGATATCTCCGGCAGCGTCACGGGCGACAGGCCGCAGGCGCTGCTCGTGTTGTTGTTCCCGGACCTGCCGCAAGAGCGTCTCGCCGAGGCCGCGGGCGGAGAGGGCTCTGAAGGACGACGGGACGACGCTGAACGGCTACGCCTCGGTCGCGACCACGGATGCCAGCCTTGCGCTGCCGCTGCTGGGGCTCGATCCGCCGCCGAGTGCGCTCGGCGTCCCGCTTTCGGTCAGCGCGAACGTCGCCAGCGCGTCGGGCAAGGTCGATCTCGAGCAGGTGAAGGCGACGGTCATGGAGCAGCCGATCGAGGGCGCGGCGCATTTCGACCGCACCGGAGCCGTCACGGCATTCGACATTTCGGCGCGGGCGGAGCATATTTCGCTTCCCGCATTGATGGGCCTCCTCGTGGCTTGGGAACGGGCCGAGTCCACCGAAGAGATGCTGGGCGCCGTGGATGGCGAGGCGGCGAGCGTCTGGCCGGCCCGTGGATTTGCATTCGGTCTACTCGAAAAGGCGGAAGGGAGCCTTTCGCTCAGCGCCACGACTCTGTCGCTCGGCAAGCCGTTCCAGGTTGCCGATGGCAAGCTCAAGGCAACGGTCGATCGCGGCACTCTCACCATCGAGGCCGTCGATGGCGGCCTGTTCGGCGGGACGCTGACAGGGTCCGGCTCGCTCGCGTCGCGTGGTAGCGGTGCGGCGCTGACCGCAAGGGCCGATCTCAAACAGGGGAGCCTCGCCGCCTTCACCGAGGCGATTTCCGGCGCGCCGCTGGCGAAGGGCGCTCTCGACTTGTCATTCGATGTCGCGGGCAATGGCCTGAGCCCGCCGGGCGTTGTCGCCGATCTTGGCGGCAAGGGTACCTTGACGCTGGGCGCGGGCGAACTGACGTCCTTCACTGCCGCTCCGCTCCGGCGCATCGCGGCCAAGGCGGCGGCCAGCAACGTGGCCGCCACCAAAGAACAGATCGACGCGGACGCCGACAGCATTCGCGGCGAGTTGAGACAAGGACGCTACGCCTTCGACCCTGTGACGATGGACTTCGAGGTCAAGGACGGCACCATGCGCTTCGCGCCCGCGAGCCTCATGAGCAAGGATGTCGAGACGGCGCTCAAGACCTATGTGGATCTTGCAGGTCTCAAGCTCGACAGTGAATGGCAGATGCGGTTGACCTCCGCACGCGACGCGAACGTGCCGCCGCTGACCGTCGTTCTTGCAGGGCCGCTCGACGAGGCGGGCACGATCGCCCCCGCCGTCGGGACGGCGGCCATCGAGAGCAAGCTGACGATCGATCGCCTGCGTGAGGATGTAGAACGGCTCGAGTCGCTAGACGTCTCCGGCGGGCGCGCGTCCGACGACGCCCAGGCCGATGCTGCCGCGAGAGAAGCAGCGGCCAAGGAAGCAGCTGCGAAGGAGGCCGCCGAAAAGGCTGCGGCCGAAGCCGAAGCCAAGGCCGCCGCGGATCGCGCCGCGCGCGAACAGGCCGAGGCCGAAGCGCTCGCTGCCGAACAGAGAGCGGCAGCGGAGAGAGCGGCGCAAGAGCAGGCAGCACGGGAAGCAGAGGCCGCGGCAGAGAGAGCCGCTGCCGAACGGGCGGCAGCGGAGAAGGCTGCGGCCGCGGAAGCCGCAAGGCAAGGTGCGGCAGCCGAGGAACGTGCCGCAGCGGAAGAGCGCGCCGCGGCGGAGAAGCAGGCGGCGGAAGAGGCGCTGGCCGAGGCCGAAGCGCGCGCGGCTGCTGAAGCCCGGGCTGCGGCTGAAGCGAAGGCGGCGGCAGAGCTGGAAGCGGCCAAGCGTGCTGCCGCGGAAGCCCGTGCCGCGGCCGAGAAAGCCGCTCAAGAAAGAGCAGCAGCCGAAGCGAGAGCCGCAGCCGAAGCCAAGGCCGCAGCAGAGGCGCGCGCAGCCGCCGAGGAGGCCGCCCGTGCGCGTGCCGCAGCCGAGGCGCGGGCTGCGGCGGAGCGTGCCGAGCGGCAGCGTATCGAGGCGGAGGCGCAAGCCGCGGCTGAAGCCAAAAGCGCCGCCGAGGCCAATGCGACCGCGTCCGTGCCGGAGGAATTCCTGCCGCCGCTCCCACTCCAGTCCCCGGCGAACGACAATGCGTCGACGGGCGATCCGATTGCAGACCTTCTGGAAGACGGCAGCACCGTCGAAGAGGCCGAGGTGGAAGAGCCGCCTGTCGCAGCGCCGCCGCAGCGTTCGCGGCGCCGCGTTTTACGCCGGTCTCGGCGCGAGGATTGGCGGAAGAATTACGGTCCCTTCGGCGGTCTGTTCGGCCGCTAACATGCCGCCAGTCCGATCTCAGGAACTTGTCGCTTCGCGCGCTTTCTTCATGCGTTCCAGCACATAGAGGCGCAGCGCGGCCGAGAGGCTGGTCCCGTCGCAACGCTCTGTTCTCTCCTTATCGATTTCGCCGACGAGCCCAGCAATCGACTTTCCCTGATCCCGCGCCAGTTCCGTCAACGCCTCCCAGAACGGCTCTTCCAAGGATACGCTGGTCCGGTGCCGGGCGATGGTGAGCGAACGCTTGTTGCGGGCCTTTGCCATTTCTCGAGGCCGCTACTTTTTTGGAGCGACCATCTCTTCGGGGCGGACGAGCCTGTCGAATTCCTCGGCTTCCACATGGCCGAGCCGCACGGCTTCTTCCTTCAGGGTCGTCCCTTTCTTGTGGGCCGTTTTGGCGATCTCGCTTGCCTTGTCGTAGCCGATATGGGGCGCAAGCGCCGTCACCAGCATCAGCGAGCGCTCCATATGCTCGGTGATGCGTTCCCGGTTGGCCTTGATGCCGACCACGCAGTTCTTGTTGAAGCTGTCGGCGACGTCGGCCAGCAGCCGGACGGACTGCAGAAGCGAATAGGCCAGGACCGGCTTGAACACGTTGAGTTCGAAATGGCCTTGGCTGCCGGCGAAGCTCACCGTGGTCTCGTTCCCGAACACGCGCGCACAAACCATGGTTACGGCCTCGCACTGGGTCGGGTTGACCTTACCCGGCATGATCGACGAACCGGGTTCATTCTCCGGCAGCAGCAGTTCGCCGAGGCCGGAGCGCGGCCCCGATCCCAGCAAGCGGATATCGTTGGCGATCTTGAACATGGCGGTCGCGACGGCCGTCAGCGCGCCATGGGTGAAGACATAGGCGTCGTTCCCGGCCAGCGCCTCGAACTTGTTCTCGGCCGGAACGAAAGGAAGCTTCGTCAGTTCGGCCATCTTGCGGGCGAAGATCTCGGCGAAATCGGGATGGCTGTTCAGGCCCGTGCCGACGGCCGTGCCGCCCTGGGCCAGAGCGTAAAGGCCCGGTAGGGTCAATTTGAGCCGCTTGATGCCGAGGTCGATCTGCGCCGCATAGCCGCCGAACTCCTGGCCGAGAGTGAGCGGTGTCGCATCTTGCATGTGGGTTCGGCCGATCTTCAGAATGTCCTGAAAGGACTCGGCTTTTTCCTTGAGGGCGGCATGGAGCCGGGACAGGGCCGGATCCAGCCGGTAGGCGATCTCCTCGGCGGCGGCCACGTGCATGGCCGTCGGGAACGTGTCGTTCGAAGACTGACCCATGTTGACGTGGTCGTTCGGGTGAACGGGCTTTTTCGTGCCCAACTCTCCCCCCAGGATCTCACTGGCCCGGTTCGCGATCACCTCGTTGAGGTTCATGTTTGTTTGGGTGCCGGAGCCGGTCTGCCAGACCACGAGGGGGAAATGGCCTTCCATCTTGCCATCGATGATTTCGGTTGCCGCCGTGGCGATGGCCTCGGCCAGTTCGGAATCGAGGCGTCCAAGCTCCTGGTTCGCGAGCGCCGCGGCCTTCTTGACCAGGGCCATGGCGCGGATCATGGGTTGCGGCATCCGCTCGTCGCCGATCTGGAAATTCTGGCGCGAACGTTGGGTCTGCGCCCCCCAATAGCGGTCGCCGGGGACGTCGATCGGCCCAAAGGCATCCGTTTCCGTGCGCGGTGCGGATTGAGATTTTGGGGCGTCGGCTGCAGACATTGGCGGGACTTCCTTGTTGTAACGCGGAGATTGGTCGAGGGGCTGGATTCTGAAATCCTGGGGCCAGCCGCGACCGGACAATCGGAGCCTAACGCTATACCATTGCGGCGAGGGATGAGAGAACCTGGGAAGTGGCGAAGATCGCCACAATGGCCGTCATGGTGCCGAAACGGTGCCAACAGAGCCATGGCGCCTGACAAGGAGGATATGTGTGACGGCGGCGTCCAGTAAGATCGTGCTGCCTCAGTCGAAGACCGTGCACGCTTGCGAAGCCTATGCCCGCTTCGCGGCCGTGCTGGTGTGTGTCGTCGGCGAGGTCGTGCTGGCGGCCTGGATCGGCATCTTCCCGGAGCGGTTCCTGCCCGATCTGGCCGGCATGCCGCCCATCGCGGCGCTCGGCGTCATTTTGGCCGGGCTTGGGCTCGCGAGCTTTACCTACCGTCGGATCCGTCTATCTGGCCGAGACGGCGCCGGTGCCTGTCGTGCCGGTCCCCGAAGGGACATCGCCCGGCGTGTTGGTCGCGCTCATCCTGTTCGGCGTGGCGTTGTTCTACGCCGAGCACAAACGGGTTGCGCCCTCAGTTCTCAGCCAGGTGCTGACCCTCGTTCTGCTGGCCCAGGTTCTGCTCGTGGTTACGGGGGCTGCGTACGGGGTCGACATGGAGGCCGACCTGTTTCCGTTCATGCGCCTCACGGTCTATGGGGTGATCGCGGTCGTCTTGCTGGCGACAGGGCTGATCGCCGCTTCTCCGGAGCGCGGCATCGCGTCCGCGATTTTCGAGCCATCGCCTGCCGGCGAGATGCTGCGCCGGCTCCTTCCGGGCATTTTGATCGTACCGCCCGTGCTGGGATGGTTCGCGCGGCAAGCCGAGATCAACGCGCTGTACGACAGCGCGGCGACGCTCGTGATCTTCGCCGTCGCCAGCATTGTCGTGCTTGCCCTGTTTGCCTGGACGGCGCTCGGCGCCGTACGCCGGGCGGACAGCGGCAGGCAAGTGGCGCTGATGGATCTGCGCGGCCAGCGCGAATGGCTCTCGACGACCTTGGGATCGATCGGCGATGGCGTGATCGCGACCGACCCAAGCGGAAGCGTGCTCCTGCTCAACAAGGTTGCCGAGGATCTGACAGGCTGGCCGGCTTCCGAAGCGCGCGGACGGCCCATCTGGGTGGTGTTCCGCGTCGTGGACGAGGAGACGCGCAAACCCGTTGACGACCCGGCGCTGAGAGCGCTCCGAGAGCGCGAGGTGTCCCGGATGGAATCCGGCGCCATGCTCATCCGGCGTGACGACAAGGAACTGCCAGTAGAGCATTCCGGCGCGCCGATCATCGGGCAGGACGGCACGCTGGCCGGCGCGGTTCTGGTGTTCCGTGACGTCACCGAACGCCGGCGCGCGGCCCAACGGCAGACCATGCTGGTCGGCGAACTGAACCACCGGGTGAAGAATGCCTTGGCGATCGTGCA
>JARRPE010000136.1:0-4986 GCA_037383205.1 Methyloceanibacter sp. | reverse complement strand
CTTCGTCGCTCACGGCTTGGGCTCGCCATCTTCAGCCGCCGCCTCTTTCGCAGGCCGCGGCGTCTTCTTGGGAGGCGCCTTCTTCTTCGCAGGCGATTTATTTGTCGCGCTCTTCTTGGCAGTCTTCTTCGCCGGTGCTTTCTTCGCGGGCGTTTTCTTTGCGGGCTCCTTTTTGGCCGGCGGCGCTGGCAGCGCTGGCTCTTCCGCTTTCGTTTCAGGCGACGTGACGAAATCGGTCTCCGGCGCCACCGGGGGGCCGGTCATCAATGGTTTGCCGATCGGCTGGCTGAGGTCGGGCGCCGGTCCCATATTGGCGCGGATCGCCTCGAGGTTTTTGCGGACTTCGTCCGCCTCGCTCTCGGCGATGGCCTCATTGAACTGACGCTGGAAATCGGCCGCCGCGCGCCGCGCCTTGCCGACGTAGAAGCCGACCGTGCGCATCAGCTTGGGAAGGTCCTTCGGGCCGACCACCACGATCGCCACAATGGCGACCACCAACAGTTCCGACCAACCAATGTCCAGCATGGGCTTGATAAAGGTGTGGCGACGGCGCGCGCGGACCGGTCCGGCCTCGCGAAAACGCGGCGCCTAGCTCGATTTCTGCTTGTCCGCCTCGTGCGCCTTCGACGGCGGCACCGGGGTCTCGTGTTGGATGACCTTGGCGTCTGCGGCATCCTTGTCTTCGTCGGCGAGACCCGACTTGAAGCTCTTGATGCCCTTCGCCACGTCGCCCATCAGGTCGGAGATCTTACCCCGCCCGAAAAGCAGCACGAACAGAAGCAGGACAATCAGTATCTGCCACCAACTTGGTCCCATAATCGACCTCCGCGGCCATCTCCTCTCGGGGAGATCATGCCATACGTTTCAACGATTTGGCCGCACTATGGCAGCAAAGAACACCGCACCGCAAGGACTGGCCCCAAAGCCTTGGGAGAACCGCTCAGCCATTCGGCGCGGCGAAGAGAAGCACGGCGCTCTCGTCAACGCCAACGCCAAGATCGGTGCCGCAGGCCGGCATGTCCGCCTCACGGACGCGCACGAGGATCGGCCCATCGACACCGTCCACGGCGAGCTCCAGAAGGCCTACATCGCCGAGAAAGCGCGACTCGAGCACGCGTCCCGGCGTGCCCTGCCCCGGCTCCAACAGACGAATCCCGCCCTGGCGGACGCACGCGATCACGCCGGTCCCGTCCTCGAAGCCTTCGGCCGCGAAGGTTCCGAGCGGCGTCTCGACCCTTCCCCCATGGACTCGTGCGGGCAATTCGTTGAGATCGGAGAACGTCCGGGCTGCGAAGATATCCTTGGGTGCGCGGTAAAGGTCCAGCGCCGGGCCCATCTGCACAATGACACCCTCACGCATCAGGGCCACCGCGTCGCCCATGCGCATGGCTTCCTCCGCGTCGTGGGTGACGATAATACAGGTCGCGCGCGATTCCCGGATGATGGCCAGGGTCTCTTCGCGCATGCTCTCGCGCAATTGCGAGTCCAGCCCCGAGAACGGCTCGTCCATCAGGATGACGCCCGGACGCGGGGCAATGGCCCGGGCGAGCGCCACCCGCTGCTGCTGACCGCCGGAGAGAATGTGCGGGTACTCGTTGCCGTAATGCGCGAGGCCCACGCGCTCCAAAGCGGCATGCGCCTCCGCTTTCGCTTCTTGCTTCGTCAACGCGCGCAAGCCGAAGGCGACGTTGTCGAGGATGGTGAGATGCGGGAACAGGGCAAAGTCCTGGAACATGAGCCCCACGCCGCGCTTCTCCGGCGGCACGAAGCGATTTGGGCCAGCCACTTCTCCGCCTTCGAGCCGGACAACGCCGCTGCTCGGCGCCTCGACGCCGGCGATGATCCGAAGCAAAGTTGTCTTGCCGCAGCCCGAGGGGCCCAGCAGGCAGAGAATCTTGCCGGGCTCTACCTTGAGCGTGACATCCTTCAGCGCGAAAGACTGACCGTACCGGCGCGACACATGATCGACTTCGAGCCGGGCCGCGAACGTGACCGCTGCTTTCCCGCGGCCGGTCCGAAGCGAGCCAGTCGCTGCGCTGCCCGACCGAGCCTTGAATACGTTGAGCATTGCAATGGTCTACGCGACCCGAAGGTCCCTGCGCAACGCTTCTAAGTCGCGTTGCGGGAGCCTGGCAAGCCGACACTTAGTCGTTCTGCCTCTCGGGCTCGGCGGTTTCGTCATCGGCGAGAGCGCCGTTGTCTTCGGCCAGAGCCACTTCGTCCTCAGAGTCGTCTTCGGCGAGGACATCGTCGTCGTTCATGCCAAGGGGCTCTTCGTCCTCAAGCGGGTCCTCGTCATCTCGGAGTTCGGAGGAATCGTCGGGGCTCGGCATCGAGAAGCCGGGCGGCAGGTTGGAATCCAGGAGGCCGGCTCCCTTGAGTTCGCGCAGGCCCGGAAGGTCCTGGATCTGCTCGAAGCCGAAATGCTCCAGGAAGGCGTCCGTGGTGCCATAGGTCACGGGACGGCCAGGCGCACGCCGACGGCCTCTGAGTTTGACCCATCCGGTCTCAAGGAGCACGTCGAGTGTTCCTTTCGACGTCGAGACCCCGCGAATTTCCTCGATTTCGGCCCGGGTGACCGGCTGGTGGTAGGCGATGATCGCCAAGGTCTCCAGCGCCGCGCGCGACAGACGCCGCTGCGCGACGGCCTGCCGTTCCAGGAGGTAGGACAGGTCGTCTGCCGTCCGGAACGCCCACTTCCCGGCCACACGGACGAGATTGCCGCCACGTCCCCCGTAGAGGCCCTGCAACTCCTCCAGGAGCGCCCGAATGTCCTCTTCGGCCCCAAAGTGCAGCGCGAGCTCCTTCTCTTTCAGGGGCTCGTTGGCTGCGAACAGCAGGGCCTCGATGATGCGCAGCTTCTCCCGCCGGTCAGCCGACGGCAGCGCCATCACGTTGGACGGCAGCGGCAGCATTGGCGCATCGGCGCCCTGCTCATCCCTGTCTGCCGTCACTTCGGCTACCCTTTCCGCTTGCTTTGCCGACATTTGCGCCCCCGCGCCTTTTGTTATCACCGTCTTTTTCGCCTCCAAGTGCGACACATTCGTGGGATCAGCCCCCACCGATTTCAAAACCTCGTCGAGCTGCAAGAGCGTTGCTTCGCTCTCGCCAAGGGTCTGCGCGAAATCCGAAAGGCCGTTCAAGACCTCCGCGAGCGTCGGCCTCCCCGTCTCCGCTGGGGCTGTCCGGGAGACTTCTCGCTTGATCCGAGCGGACTTCGATGGCGACAGTTTGGGCTTCGGCATAGCGTACCCTCTCGCGATTTTGAATTCCGTGGACGCAAACCCTCGCTACTCAAGACTCCAACAACTCAAACGAACGGCACGACCTAGCCGTTCCCTAACCTAGTTCGCCCCGGCGGCGCACCAGAAGCGGTGCAAAGGACTTCGACTGGCGGATCTCCAACGCCCCTTCGCGTGTCATTTCGAGGGTCGCCGTAAAACTCGACGCAAGTGCCGTGCGCCGGATCTCCGGCTCGACCAGGAACTCCGCCAGGATCTGATCGAGCGGCGCCCAGTCGCACGCCATGCCCAAGAGACGCTCCAATTCGTCACGTGCTTCCTTCAAGGACCAAACGGTCCGCTTCTCCATGTGCAGCGTGCGGACCGCGTTCCGCTGGCGCTGCTGCGCATAGGCCTTCAGGAGGTCGTAGACGTTGGCCTCGTACACGCTGGACCGCGTGACGCGAATTGGCTCGGGCTCACCGCGCGGAAAGACATCGCGGCCAAGGCGCTTTCGGGTCATCAGCTGTGCGGCCGCATCGCGCATGGCATCGAGGCGCTGCAGCCGGAAGGCGAGCATCGCCGCAAGCTCTTCGCCGGACGGTTCGTCCTCGTCGGATGGCTCCGGCGGGAGCAGCAATTTCGACTTCAGGAATGTCAGCCACGCGGCCATCACCAGATAGTCCGCGGCTAGTTCAAGACGAAGGCGTTGCGCCTCCTCTATGAACTCGAGATATTGTCGGGCGAGCGCCAGAACGGAGATCTTGGCGATGTCCACCTTCTGCGTGCGCGCCATGGCCAGGAGCAAATCGAGCGGTCCTTCGAACCCCTCCACATCGACGCGCAGCTTCTCGTCTTCTTCGATGTCTTCGGCGGCGCGCGCGTCCCACTCGCCCCCGACTGCCGCGGCGGCCGGCTGCGCCTCTTCTGAAGGCCCGGTCTGGCCTTCGGCCTGATCCATGTCGCCGTCTTCGCTCATACCTGCTCCGTCGGATCGGCGCCGACACGCGCAACGCGGGTCGCAGCGGCTTCGCTCACAAGCGCTCTCGCTTCCGCTTCGTCGAACGGTTCGGGATCATGGAGGCAGGCGAAGGCATTCTCGAACCGATCGAGCGATTGGCCGGAAAGTTCCGGGGCCGCGCCGGCCACATCCACCATCTCATCGAACTTGCCGCTGCAATGAAGCGCCACGTCGCATCCGGCCTCGATCACCGCACGGGTCAACTCTCCGGGCGAGCCCGAAAGAGCCTTCATGCAGATGTCGTCGGTCATGATCAAACCGNNNNTTGATCGCGAATCACTTGCTTTATTATAGCCGGAGAGAGGCTCGCTGGGTTCCGTTCGTCATAGGCCGGCAACAGGACATGCGCCGTCATCGCCAAGGGTGCCTCCTGTAGTTCCCGGAAGGGAAGGAAGTCCACGGCCTCCAGTTCCTCGCGCGAAACATCAATATGGGGCAATGACTTATGGCTATCGGCTAAGGCCCGCCCGTGGCCCGGTACATGCTTGATGACCGGCAGGACACCCCCGGCGAGCATGCCGTTCATGACGGCCCGTCCCAGGACCGCCACGGTCTGCGGATCTGTGGAAAAGGACCTGTCGCCAATGATGTCGTGAGCGCCCGGATGCCGCACGTCGATGCAGGGCGTGCAATCCACGTTGATCCCAAGATCGTGTAGCTCGGCGGCCATCAGGCGCGCGGCGGCGAAAGCAGCACGGCGCCCCGCAAACTCGTTTGTCGCATAGAGGTCGCCGAAGACTTGCG
>JARRPE010000135.1:0-4535 GCA_037383205.1 Methyloceanibacter sp. | reverse complement strand
GTCTGAGACGCTGGAGGTCGAAGTTGCCCGCGGCCAGAAGCTCTACCGGCAGCGGTACGCGCGCGGCATTCCATATGGGCCATTGGAGAATCTCGGCCCCATCAAGAACCGGCGCGGCACCCGCGTGCGCTTCCGGCCCGATCCGCAGATCTTCGGCAAAGGCGCTGCCTTCAAGCCGGTTCGCTTGTTCCGCATGGCGCGCTCCAAAGCGTATCTGTTCCGGGGCGTCGAAATCCGCTGGTCATGCGACAAGGCGCTGATCTCCGCCGGGAGCGACGTTCCCGAAAAGGCCGAACTGCACTTCCCGGGCGGCCTGAAGGACTTTCTGGCCGACAGCATCATCGGGCAAACGACCGTGACCAACGACATCTTCGCGGGGCGCGTGGAACGGGCCGAAGGCCACGGTACGGTGGAATGGGCGATATCCTGGGTGGCGAGCGCGGACGGGTTCATGAGTTCGTACTGCAACACGGTCCCGACCCCCGACGGCGGGACCCATGAAGCAGGTCTCCGGTCCGCCCTGACCAAGGGCCTGCGTGCCTATGGCGAACTGACGGGCGTCAAGCGCGTGTCCCAGGTAACCGGCGACGACGTGCTCGGCACCGCCGCCGCGATGTTGTCGGTTTTCATTCGCGAGCCCGAGTTTCAGGGCCAGACCAAAGACCGTTTGGCGACGCAAGAAGCCGCCAGGATCGTCGAAAACGCCGTGCGCGATGCCTTCGACCACTGGCTCACCGGGCACCCCAATCAGGCCGGCAAGCTGCTCGACTGGGTGCTGGATCGCTCGGAGGAGCGCCTTCGCCGCCGCAAGGAGAAGGAAGTCAGCCGCCAAACTGCCACGCGGCGGTTGCGGCTTCCGGGCAAACTGGCCGACTGCTCATCGACAGGAGCCAAAGGCACCGAAATCTTCATTGTCGAGGGCGATTCCGCGGGCGGCTCCGCCAAGCAGGCCCGCGACCGCGCCACGCAGGCCGTGCTGCCCTTGCGCGGGAAGATCCTGAACGTCGCCAGTGCGAGTTCCGCCAAGCTTGCCGACAATCAGCTCCTCGCCGATCTAATCCAGGCGCTCGGCTGCAATACGCGAACCCGCTACCAGGAAGAGGATCTGCGCTACGAAAAGGTGGTCATCATGACCGATGCCGATGTGGATGGCGCCCATATCGCTTCGCTGCTCATCACCTTTTTCTATCAAGAGATGAAGAGCCTCATCGAGAACGGCCACCTCTATCTCGCCGTGCCGCCGCTGTACCGTCTGAGCCAGGGAGCCAAGACCGCCTATGCCCGCGACGAGGCCCACAAAGACGCGCTCATGAAAGAGGTCTTCAACGGCCGCGGCAAAGTCGATGTGAGTCGTTTCAAGGGCTTGGGTGAGATGCTTCCCAAGCAACTGAAGGAAACGACCATGGATCCGGCTTCGCGCACGCTGCTGCGGGTGGAGATCGACGAGGAGGACCGGCCGGCCACGACCAAGACGGTCGATCAGCTCATGGGCAACAAACCTGAAGCCCGCTTCAAGTTCATCCAGGAACGGGCCGCGTTCGCCGAAGCCGAAGACCTCGATATCTAGAGGAAGACCTCGACCTCTTGTGCCGGGCCCGCGCGTCAGCCCGCCGCGGTCAGAGCCAGCGCGGAACCTCACTCATATACTGGCGGTAGGCGTCGCCGAACTTCCAGCTGAGATAGTCTTCCTCGCGCATTACCACGCCCCGGTGCAGGATGATCACCGCCGGGACGAGCAGCAGCAGCATCCAGACGCTGGTAAGCACAAGGCAAAGGCCGAAATAGATCAGGATCAGCCCGATATAGATCGGGTTTCGCGTGACCTTGTAGAGCCCCTCACGCACGAGCACCGTCGATGGTTCTCCGGGAACGACGCTCGTCCCCGCTTTGCGGAACCGCCGGGCCGGGAATATGGCGAGGGCAAAGCCGACGACCATGAAGATCACGCCGACGGTAAGCCCCAAGCCGTTCGAGGCCGCAAGGCCAGGGCCGATGGGGAACCAGAGCGTCAGGACATAGCCAAGCAAAAGCGCGCCGAGAAACAGGATTGGCGGCTTGATCGTGACGTCGGCGTAGTCTTTCGTCCTCATCCTCTTCTCTACCCTGTTGAAAACACCAGGCGGGCCCGCATGGCTTTAACGCTTGGAACAACTGCGAGCTTTTGCCCCTTGCGTGTTTCGGCAATGCCGCCTATGTCATTCCCAAGCTATCCACGGTCATGTGACCGTAATGATCGGGTGTTGTGTTGAACGCACCCAGCGAATCGTAACAGCTAATCTTTGTAACGATAGAACAAGACGTAAGGCCAGTGGCCGCGTCGTATTTTTGCCAACACATGAGCTTTTCAAATCTTGGCTTAAGCCCAAAAGTCGAATCTGCGGTCGAAGCGGCCGGGTTCGATACCCCGACTCCTATTCAAGCCCAAGCGATACCGATAGCGGTTCAGGGCCGCGACGTCCTGGGGATTGCACAGACCGGCACCGGTAAGACGGCCTCCTTCGTGCTCCCCATGCTGACGCGCCTCGAACGTGGACGGGCGCGGGCACGGATGCCCCGAACGCTGATCCTGGAACCGACGCGCGAACTCGCAGCGCAGGTGGCCGAAGCGTTCGAACTCCTCGGCAAGAACCACAGGCTGACCGTGGCCCTGTTGATCGGCGGCGTCTCCTACGAGGAGCAGAACAAGAAACTGGACCGTGGCGCCGATGTCGTGATCGCCACCCCAGGCCGCCTTCTCGATCACCTGGAGCGCGGCAAGCTGATGTTGAACAGCATCGAGATCCTCGTCGTCGACGAGGCGGACCGAATGCTCGATATGGGTTTCATCCCGGATATCGAGCGCATCTGCAAGGTCCTCCCCTTTACGCGGCAAACCCTGTTCTTCTCCGCGACCATGCCGCCCGAAATTCAGCGCCTCGCGGACAATTTCCTCCATACACCGGAGCGCATCGAAGTCGCCCGGCCGGCGTCCGCCGCGACGACCATCACGCAGCGTCTGAAAAAGACGGGCGATCAACCCGCAGAGAAACGCGAAGCGCTTCGCAGCTTGATTCAAGAGGAAGACGTCAAGAACGCCATCATCTTCTGCAATCGCAAGAAGGATGTGGGCATCGTTTTCCGCTCGCTACAACGCCACGGCTTTAATGTGGGCGCGTTGCACGGCGATATGGACCAGCGCCAGCGCACCGCGACGCTCGACGGGTTCCGCAAGGGCGAAATATTACTTCTCGTCGCAAGTGACGTGGCCGCGCGCGGGCTCGACATTCCCGCCGTCAGTCATGTCTTCAACTACGACGTACCGGTTCATCCCGAAGACTATGTCCACCGAATTGGCCGCACGGGCCGAGCGGGCCGCGAAGGCAGCGCCGCAATGCTTGTGACGCCCAAGGATCACAAGGCTCTCAAGGCCATCGAATCGTTGTTGCGCGAGGAAATCGCCTGGGTGGATGGCGCCCCTGATCCGAAAGAGGTCGAAGAGGCCAAGGACACCAAGCGGGACGATGGACGGGGACGCCGGCGCGGCGGCCGCTCCTCGCGGCGCGGCGGTCAGAAGTCTGCCGATGGCGAGGCCGCAAAGCCGGCCAAGCAGGCCCGTGGTGCTGACAAGTCCGCCGATGGCGAAGAACGGCAGGCCACGAAGGCCAAGCCGGAATCGAAGCCCTCGCCCAAATCGGCTGCACCGAAATCGGCTGGACCCAAGTCGAAGACCGCCTCGTCGGACAAGTCTCGGCCCGGCAAAGGTCGTGAAAGCCAGCCCGTGGGCATGGGAGATCACGTCCCGGCCTTCATGATGCGGCCCGTGCGCGCAAGCTAAGCTTTTGCAGTAACGCGGCTATTCCGCGATATTTGCCGGTGCAGGGTCCGGCTGGCCCGCGGGCTTCAGCATGACGGATTCGCCGCAACCGCAAGCGCTGGTCTGGTTAGGATTGTTGAAAACGAAGCCCGACTTCAGCTTGCCGACTTCATAATCCATCTCCGTTCCGAGCAGAAACATCAGCGCCGACGGGTCGATGAGGATCGTCACGCCCTTGTCCTCGACAACTTCGTCATGAGGCTGGCGCTCGGCGACGTACTCCATCGTGTACTCCATACCGGCGCAACCACCGTTCTTGACGCCGATGCGCACGGCCTCAACTTCGGGGCCCGAGGCAGCCGCCAGCTTTCGCAGCCTTTCGGCAGCGGCTTCGGTGAGGCTCATGGCTTGTGGGCGTGGTCGATTGCTCATGGTTCAAAAATGGTTCGAATTCCCTGGCAGTTCAAGTGCCTAGATATTGATCGCCTAAAACATGTTGAGGGCGAGACGCGCCTCGTCCGACCTGCGCGACATGTCCCATGGCGGATCGAAGACCAGATTCACGTCGACTTGGCCAACCCCGGGCACCGAGGCTACTGCGTTCTGAACCCATCCGGGCATTTCGCCCGCAACCGGGCACCCCGGCGCCGTCAGGGTCATTTCGATCTCGATGTTCCGGTCGTCATCGACATCGATTTTGTAGATCAGGCCGAGTTCGTAGATATCGACGGGAATTTCGGGG
>JARRPE010000134.1:0-7553 GCA_037383205.1 Methyloceanibacter sp. | reverse complement strand
TCTGTTGTCTTCACGACCCTAGCGGGGCATCTTGCTTTATTCATTGTAGCAAGCCCCAAACCCGCGTCGGCAATGCCGGCCGCCGCGGTCCCGAAATATAGCCCAGCGACCGTTTCGGAGGTCGTGCCGGTCCGGCGATGGTACCGGCGGCGGTATTACTACCGGCGGCCCTACTACCGGCCCTACCGGTATTATCCGCGGCCCCACTACAGGCCTTATCGCTATTACGGCCGGCCCTATTACGGACCCCGTTATCCCTATTACGGGCGCCGCTACTGGCGCGGGCCCCGCGTCGGAGTCTATGTGGGTATCTAGACGGTCCGCCACACAGGACAGTGCTTTCCAAGAAACGCGGCGCCTGTCAGGGCGTCGCGTTTTTGTTTTTTGGCGCAAAGGTTCACAAGTCTCACAAGACTCGAATGAGGAGCACGCTCGCAAGGCCGGCGATCAACATCGCGCCGATCGCCAGCAGAAGCGGTCTACCGAGCACGGGGCCGCCGAGCACGAAGGCAATTCCGCATTTGACCGCGGTGTTAACCAAGGAGGCGATCACGATGGCGATCACGGCCACCTGCGCACTGCCCGTCTTGGCAAGCTCCGCCATCGAGAGCGTGATCGCATCGACATCCGTCAGGCCCGCGAGCGCGGCCACCGCATAGACGCCGCTGTCTGAGAAATTGTCCTGCGCGATCTTCACCGCAACCAGCACCACCGCGAAAAACGCCGCGAACTTTACCGCGGACGTGATGCTGAACGGGTTGGCGACCCGCAGATTGTCTCTGGCGCTGGCGCCCTTTCCGTCCGGATGGCTGCGTAGATAGATCAGAGCGGCCGCACCGGCGGCGACCAGACCCATTGCAGCAAACGGCAGGAAGAGCGGTCCGAGCAGCGTGCGGTTGACCACCGCCACGACCACGAGCACGCGGGCAAACATGGTCGCCCACGCCACCAGGATACCGCTCGCGAAAGCCATCGTATTGACGGGGTTGGTGCGCGCTTCACGGGCAAACGAGACTGTCACGGCGGTCGAGGCAACGAGGCCGCCGGCAAAGCCGGTCAGCAGCGCGCCCTTGCCGGGACCGAGCCAGCGCGTCAGCGCATAGCCAACCAGCGACAGGCCTGAGATCAAGATCACGAGGAGCCAAAGCGCGTACGGATTGAGCGCGCCCCACGGGTCGATTGGCTTATCGGGCAAGAGCGGCAACGCAACGAAGGTCGCGATCAGAAGCTGCAGCCCCGAATACACATCGTCCCAGCCGAGCTGCTTCACGAAGCCATGCATCGGATCCTTGTAGGCAAGGACGGCCGTCGTAATGACGGCCAAGGCGATGGCGATTTCCGTCCCGCCCAGCATGTCGATCGCCCCGAGCACGAAGACGATGATGACCGCGACCTCGGTGGTCAGGCCGACGGCTTCTTTTTGCCCGCGCGTCGTCACTACGTAGCCCGCCACCACGAACGCTCCCGTGATCAGGAGGCCTGCCGCCACGATCCAGTAAGACTCAAAGACACGGGACAGCCATGCCGTGCAGGCGCCGAGGAGCGCGAACAGGATGAACGTCCGCAAACCCGCTGTTTGCTCGGTTTTCGCTTTTCGCTCACGCCGATGCTTCTCGCGCTCGATGCCAACAAGGGCGCCCAGCAAGACGGCGATCCCGAAATGGATCGCATCGGCCATGAGATCGTGTGTCTCCATCTCCGACCTCCCCGCGACGGACGACCGGCTCTCGGCAGCACAACACGGCGGCGCTGCCCCGACTCTACGAATACAATAGAGACAGGCCCTCGCGCGAGGCCGTGGTCACGCCACGCTCGGTGATGAACCCCGTCACGAGCCGCGCCGGCGTAACGTCGAAGGCGTAGTTGGCGGCAGGCGACGCGGGCGGCGCGATCGCCACCGTCGCGACTTGGCCGTCGGGCAGTTGCCCGGTCATGTGGGTGACCTCGCTGGCATCACGCTGCTCGATGGGAATCTCGCGTCCGTCGTCGAGCGTCCAGTCGATTGTCGAATGCGGCAGGGCGACGAAGAACTGCACCCCGTTGTCCTTGGCCGCGAGCGCCTTCAGATATGTACCGATCTTGTTGGCCACATCGCCGTTGGCCGTGGTGCGATCGGTCCCCACGATGCACAGGTCCACGAGACCCGCTTGCATTAGATGGCCCCCGGTGTTGTCGGCAATGATGGTATGCGGCACGCCGTGCGCGCCGAGCTCGAACGCGGTCAGCGACGCGCCTTGATTACGCGGGCGGGTCTCGTCCACCCAGACATGGACCGAAATCTGTTTGTCGAAAGCTTTGTAGATCGGTGCGAGCGCGGTGCCCCAGTCGACCGTGGCGAGCCAGCCGGCATTGCAGTGGGTGAGAATGTTGACCGTCTCTCCCTTCTTGTGCTCGGCGTGGGCTTCAATGAGCCCCACCCCGTGCTCCCCGATCAGGCGGCAGGTCTCCACGTCCTCGTCGCACAAACCAGCCGCCCGAGCGAACGCGGCGGAGACACGCGCGGCCTCGGGCAACGGCTGCAGCTCCGCCACCATGGCATCGAGCGCCCAGCGCAAGTTGACGGCCGTCGGTCTCGTTGCGGCCAGCACCTCGCAGGCACGCTCAAGCCCCGCGTCGGAGGCGTCCTCCCGCATGGCCAGTGCGACGCCGTAGGCCGCCGTGGCGCCGATCAGCGGCGCACCGCGCACCTGCATGCTGGAGATGGCATGGGCTGCCTCGTCGAGCGTGCGCATCGTGGCGATCTCAAGCGCAAAGGGAAGTTTGGTCTGATCGATGATCTCCGCGGAGATCCCGTCGCTGCCGAGCCAGATCGTGCGATACGGTTTGCCGTCGATATTCATGGAACCGCCTTAGCACACCTGCCGAGGTCCGTTGAGCACGAAGTCGCCTTTGGCCCTATCTTCGCCTCTGGCTCCAAGTCGACGGCGGGACGGTTTGGATTTTGAGATTAGTCGCCTTCGTCCACCAGCAGCACAGGCTCACCGGGGCTCAGCGCGTCCTCATGGACCTCGATGACATCGACCCCGTATTCCAGCTCGTATTCCTGCCCGATCGCTTTGGCCGGCAGCTTGCCCTTCTTGCGAATAGGCACGAAGCCGCAATGCATGCGGTCCGCCGCGGCGCCGCCGAGAATGAACCCGCGCGCCTCAATGCCGGCAACAGCCTCGACCCGCTGATCCTGGAACGGCGCCACCAGTTGCTCGACGGACGCCCGGAAACCGGACGGATGGCCGAACAGCGTGGTCACGTCGCGAAACATGATGCCCGGCTTCGGATAATCCGGGATCGTCCGCACGAGGGACTTGATATCGACGTCGGTGGTCAAAACGGTCTCCAGTTCGGGAAGGCCGGCGGTCAGGACAGCCAAGAGCCGGCCGCTTGGCGAAACGCCTTGATAGCCGAAGGGACGCGGGCTGGCCAGCACCAGCGCACTTAAGCGTTCAGCACCCGCCCGGCGACCGCATCGAGCTTTTTGAGCAGCGCCGGGTCGCGCGCTTCCGGCGCCGTGATGATGGCGGTGTCGAGCGCCCGGTCCGAACCGGCGGGGCAAGCCTCATGCTCGCGCGGAAAGTCGCGGGCAAGCCGGCCCACCAGCCGCGCCGCCTTCTCCGCATTGGCGGTGAGCACACGGATGATGTCCTGTACCGTCACCGCATCGTGGTCCGGGTGCCAGCAATCGAAGTCGGTGACCATCGCCACGGTCGCGTAGCAGAGCTCCGCCTCACGGGCGAGCTTGGCCTCGGGCAGGTTTGTCATGCCAACGACGGAATAGCCGAGATTCTTGTAGGTCAGGCTTTCGGCAAGGGTGGAGAACTGAGGGCCCTCCATGCACACATAGGTGCCGCCGCGCACGAACGGGATCGACTCCGCCTCGGCGGCTTCGGCGATGCGCATGCACAGGCGCGGCGCCACCGGGTGGGCCATGGAGACATGGGCCACACAGCCCGTGCCGAAGAACGAGGTGGCGCGGTTATGGGTCCTGTCGACGAACTGATCGACGATCACGAATGTGCCCGGCGGCAGCTCTTCCTTGTAGGAGCCGCAGGCCGACAGCGAAATGAGATCGGTGACCCCTGCCCGCTTCATGACGTCGATATTCGCCCGATAGTTGATGTCGGTGGGCGACAGGCGGTGACCCTTGTCGTGGCGCGGCAGGAAAACGATCGGCAGCCCGTCGATGTCGCCGAACCGAAGCGCGCCCGACGGGTCGCCCCAGGGGCTCTCGATGCGCGCCTCGCGCACATTCTCAAGTCCCCGCAGATCATAAAGACCCGACCCGCCAATAATGCCGAGCACTGCTTTTGTCATACGTCCCTCTCGGTGTATGAAGATGTGGCGCCTGGCCGAGCGCGCTCTTGGGCGACGCTCACTCGCCTATGTGCATGTAAACCAAGCCCCAGACATGGCTGCCGCGGTTATCTTTCCCGACTGTTTCGCCTTCTTTGCGCGTATTCATGAGCCAGAGCGGTCCCTGGCCATTGAGGCCGAGCGGCTTGCCGTCCGCCTCGAGCGCGAGAATATAATCCGACCCGTCGATGTCTTCAGGCAAGAGATAGCCGGAATACCCGTCCGACGCGACGAAGCGTGTCTTGACCTTGGCGGCTTCGATCGCAACCAGGACATCTTGCAGGAACGGTCCCTTGAAGACGGCCTCGCTCCCGAGCTCGGTTGTTGTTGCGCGCACAGTCCCTTGCGGCAGGGCGAGCAGCATCTCCCGGTCGAAGGCGTAGGCGCTCTTGAACGCGACCTTCAGCTTGGCCAGCGCACTGTCGCGATTGGCGTCGAATGGGGGGCGATTGGTCTTGCCCACGAAGCCGCCGACGGTGAGCAGCACCATGCCCTCGGGCTCGGCGCCACCCTCCTCCTCGGCCAAGGCCGCGAAGCTGACGAGCGCAATCCAGCAAAAGACAAGCGCCCGCAGCATCGACCGCGTCCTAAGTATCGGTCTTGGTCGCGTGCTGGGCGGCGTGATCGCGCCTGTGAACCGGACCCCAGACCGCCTTCTTTGCAAGGAACATGATCACCGCGAACACGATCAGGAACAACATGATCCGCGCGCCGACTTTGTAACGCTCCTCCAGCTTGGGTTCGGCAGCCCACATCATGAAGGCCGACACGTCCTTCGCGTAATTATCGACCGTGGGCTCGGTGCCGTCCGTGTACTCCACGACGCCGTCCGAGAGCGGCTTCGGCATGGCGATCTGATGACCGGGAAAGGCCGCGTTGTAGTGCATGCCCTTGGACATCTTTACGTCGGCCGGCGCCTCTTCGTAGCCGGTGAGAAGGGCGTACAGATAATCCGGGCCGTACGGACGCGCCTTGGCCATGACGGAGAGATCCGGCGGGTAAGCCCCGCCGTTCGCGGCACGGGCGGCCTGCTCGTTGGCGTAGGGCGCCTTGAAGCGGTCCGAGGGTTTGGCCGGCCGCATGAACATCTTGCCGGTATCGTCGGGACCGTCTTCGATTTGCGCCTGAGCCGCCAGCGCCTTCACCGCAGCTTCGGAGAAGCCAGGACCACCCGGCTCACCGAGATTGCGATAAGACAACAGGTTCATGGAGTGACAGTTGGCGCAGACATACTTGTAGACCTTGTATCCACGCTGAAGCTGCGCCTTGTCGAAATGACCGAACGGCGGCGCGAACGACCACTCCTGAGACTCGATCTCGACGCCGCTTTCCGCGGCATGGCCGGGGCCCGGAAGCGCGATGGCGACGACCGCGGCGGCGGCTATCAGTTTAATGACGTTCCGCATCACGCAGTCCCCCCACTGGCGCTCGTTTGATTTTTTCCAAGCACGGACTCGGTGATGCTGCCTGGCAACCTATTCGGTCTTTCGATCAGGCCCACGACGGGCATAATGATCAGGAAGAAAGCGAAGTAATAGGCGGTGCAGATGCGGCCCCAAAGAAGCTTCCAGCCTTCGGGCGCCTGCGAACCGAAATAACCCAGCGCGATGCAGCAGATCACGAACAGCCAGAAGAACCATTTGAAGATGGGCCGGTAGCTGACGGACCGGATCCGCGAGGTATCGAGCCACGGGATGAAGAACAGCACCACGATCGAGCTAAGCAGCGCGATCACGCCCATCAGCTTGTCGGGAATGGCCCGCAAGATTGCGTAGAACGGCAGGAAGTACCATTCGGGCACGATATGCGGGGGTGTCACCAGCGGGTCGGCCGGAATGTTATTGTCCGAATGGACGAGATAGTTCGGCGCGTAGAACAGGAACACCCCGAACAGAAGGCAGAACAACACGACCGCGAAGCCATCCTTAATTGTGAAATACGGATGGAAGGGCAGCGAATCCGACTTCGTCTTGATATCCACGCCCGTCGGATTGTTGCTGCCCGGGATATGCAGCGCCCAAACGTGCAGGATCACGACGCCTGCGATGATGAACGGAAACAGATAGTGGAGCGCGAAGAGCCGGTTCAAGGTGGGCTCACCCACCGAGAACCCGCCCCAGATCCACTGCACCAGCGTCGTGCCGAGACCCGGGATCACCGAGTCGAGCGAGGTGAACAGGTTGGTGATCACCGTCACGGCCCAGAAGCTCATCTGGCCCCAGACCAGCG
The DNA here is from genome assembly GCA_037383205.1 of Methyloceanibacter sp. Lineage (GTDB taxonomy): Bacteria > Pseudomonadota > Alphaproteobacteria > Rhizobiales > Methyloligellaceae > Methyloceanibacter. Next base: position 977 of record JARRPE010000134.1, on the reverse strand, counting down.
AGTAGCCCATAAAGGCGGTGGCGATCATCAGGAACAAGATCAGCACACCGAGCATCCACAGGATCTCGCGCGGCGCCTTGTACGAGCCGTAATACAGACCCCGGAACATATGCACGAAGGCGGCGAAGAAGAACATCGAGGCGCCGACGGCATGCGCGTAGCGCAGCAGCCAGCCCCAGTTCACGTCGCGCATGATCTTTTCGATCGAGTTGAATGCGCCCTCCGTGGTCGGCACGTAGTGCATGGCGAGCACGATACCGGTGGCGATCTGCGACACGAGCAGGAACATGAGGATCGCGCCAAACGTCCAGAGATAATTGACGTTGCGCGGCATCGGGAAAACGCCGAACTGATCGTGCATCAGCCGCGGAATAGGGAGACGGGAGTCGAGCCAGCGCTCTATGCCGGTCGAAGGCTTGTAGGTCGATTCGTGTGCCATGTTCCGCCCCTAACCGATCTTGATCTTATTGTCAGCAATGAAGGCGTAAGGCGGGATGTACATGTTTTCCGGCGCCGGCCCCTTACGAATGCGGCCCGCCGTGTCGTACTGCGAACCATGGCAGGGGCAATACCAGCCGCCGTACTCGCCCTTGTACGAACCGACCGCCTGACCTTGTGGAATACAGCCGAGATGGGTGCAGATCCCGATCATCACGAGCCAGGGCTCCTTGTCGGCGGCGGCCCGGTTCTCGTCGGTCGCGGGCGCCGTGTCGGCCAGATTGGCATTGCGCGCCAGCTGATCGGGCAGCTCGCCTAGCTTGACGTCCTTCGCCTCCTCGACTTCCTGGGCCGTACGGTGACGGATGAAGATCGGCTTGCCGCGCCACATGACCGTGATGGCCTGGCCCTCCTCGACGGGCGCGAGATCCACCTCGATGGAGGCCAGCGACAGGGTCGAAGCATCGGGGTTCATTTGATCGAGCAACGGCCACAATATGGCCGCGCCGCCGATGGCCGCGAAGGCCCCGGCGGCGACC
>JARRPE010000133.1:0-4632 GCA_037383205.1 Methyloceanibacter sp. | reverse complement strand
GGGTAGAGCCGTCACTGCAGGCAGCCTTCGTCGATTACGGCGGAAACCGGCACGGCTTCTTAGCTTTCACTGAAATCCACCCTGATTATTATCAGATTCCAGTTGCGGATCGGCAGGCGCTCCTTGAAGAGGAAGCCGCGGAGCAGAGCCGCGCCTCCGCCGAGGAGGCAGCCGAGGACGACGCCGCCTCGAGCGGCGGCGGACGCCGGCGTCGGCGTGGCCGCCGAGGTCGCGGCCGTGACGACTCCCGCGGAGATGCGCGTAAACAGGAGACGGCGTCGGACGAAGAGTCCCCGATCGCCGAAGCGCTCCCCATCGCGACGTTCGAACTCGATGACGACGACGAGGTCGACACGACGCCGCGCGACGAGGACGAGAATGACGGCTCCGACATCCAGCTCGAGGCCTCGGACTTGACCCATGAGGTCTCGGAGCCGGCGGAAGCGCCGTCCGAAGAAGACGATACCGAGGCCGCAGACTCTGCCGACGCTGAGCAGAGCAAGGACGAGACGGCTGTCGAGGCGCGGAAGCCGGAAGCCTCCTATGAGGACGACGAGCCCGATGACGAAGACGACTCGGACGAGGACGAACATCCGGACGACGACAGCGATGACGACTGCGGTGACCACCGTAAGTCGTCAAAGGATCGCGTCGACGCCGTCGGTTCGGAGGATGCACTCGAGGAATTGCCTGAGCGCGCACGCCGCCGTCGCGGCCGGCCCTACAAGATCCAAGAGGTCAGTCGCCGGCGCCAGATCATTCTGGTCCAGGTGGTGAAGGAAGAGCGCGGCAACAAAGGTGCGGCTCTCACGACTTACCTTTCCCTCGCGGGCCGCTATACGGTTCTGATGCCGAACACCGCGCGCGGCGGCGGCATCTCCCGCAAGATCAACCAACCGACGGATCGCAAGCGCCTGCGTGAGATCGCAGGCGAACTCGAGGTTCCCGAGGGCATGGGCCTGATCATCCGCACGGCCGGCGCTCAGCGCACCAAAACGGAAATCAAACGCGACTACGACTATCTCTTGCGCCTGTGGGAGACCGTGCGCGATCTCACCTTGGGCTCGACGGCCCCTGCCCTCGTCTATGAGGAAGGCAGCCTGATCAAGCGCTCGATCCGCGATCTCTACAACAAGGATATCGACGAGGTTCTGGTCGCGGGCGACGACGCCTACCGCGAGGCCAAGGACTTCATGCGCATGCTCATGCCGAGCCATGCCAAGAACGTGAAGCCCTACAAGGAGCCGGAGCCGATCTTCATCCGGTACCAGGTCGAGCGGCAATTGGCGGCGATGTTCTCGCCGCAAGTGACTCTTAGGTCAGGCGGCTACATCGTCATCAATCAGACGGAAGCTCTCGTCTCGGTCGATGTGAACTCGGGCAAGGCGACGCGCGAGCACAATATCGAAGACACCGCGCTCAAAACCAATTTGGAAGCCGCCGAAGAGATCGCGCGGCAGCTGCGCTTGCGGGACCTTGCCGGTCTTATCGTGATCGACTTCATCGACATGGACGAGCGCCGCAACAACAGGCAGGTCGAGCGTCGCTTGAAGGACGCATTAAAGAACGACCGAGCCCGCATCCAGGTTGGACGCATCAGCGCTTTCGGCCTGTTGGAGATGTCGCGCCAGCGCCTGCGGACCGGCGTTTTGGAGGGTTCGACCAACGCCTGCGCCATGTGCCAAGGCACCGGCATCGTGCGCTCGGTTGAATCGGTCGCGCTGGACATTCTGCGTTCCATCGAAGACCGCCTCATCACCGACGGTGTCGTACCGCTCAGCGCGACAACGGCGGTGGATGTCGCGCTATACATTCTCAATCAGAAGCGTGCGCACTTGAAGGATATCGAGGCGCGGTACAACGTTCCCATCACCGTCGAAGCCGACAAGGACCTGCATATCCCGCAGTTCGTTATTGAGCGCTCCACGGAAGGCAGTCTGGCGTCCGGCGACAGTGCCGTCGTCCACATGGATTGGGCGCATCACCGCGAAGAAGGTTCGCAAGCCGAAGAAGGCGACGGGGAGTCCGGTAAGCGGCGCTCGCGGCGGCGGCGTGGCCGTGGTCGTGGCCGCGGCGAAGGCGACTCCGACACCGAGAGCCAGACAAGCGAGGCCTCAGCGGCCGACGATGAGTCCACCGCCAGCGGTTCGGAGAACGAAGCGGCCGATGGCGATAGTGAGGCACAGCCCCGCAAGTCGCGGCGCAGAGGCCGCCGTGGCGGCCGCCGGGGCCGTGGACGCGGACAGCGCAACGCCGCGGACCAGTCCTCGGAGCAGCAGGACACGCAGGGTGAGGACGCTGTTGCGGCCAATGCGACGGCCTCATCCGACTCGGAGACCGCCGACGAGACGGCGGAGCCGGTATCCGCGCACAACGCAGAATCACCAGACGATCCGGGTCAAGACAACACACCGGAGGACGACGCGACACCGGCGGACGACGCCCCCTCGGAGGACACACCCGTTCGTGAGGTCTCCGTCAGCAACTATGTTGCCGAGACCACGGCCGAGGATCAGGACGACGATGACGCCGACCAATCATCCGAGCCTGCGTCCCGAAACCCGGAGCCCGCGCTCAGCATCGCCTCGTCACGGGACGAACCGGCCGAGCCGGACCCGAAGCCGGAAATTCGTATCGAGAGCGAAGGCAAGGAGCCAGAGCGCCAGCGTAAAGGCTGGTGGTCGCGCGGTTAGTCAGCGTTCGACGCATTCGAAACGATATCTTTTAAGAGGCGCCTTCGGGCGCCTCTTTTGCATTCGAGGACCAAAAAGGCTTCAGCGGGTTTTAAGCCATGCGGCTATGCGCCGTGACGCTTCCCGTATCTCACGCTCCGAGCCCGCATAGCTCAGCCGAAGATAGGACTTCCCCCGTTCGGGATCGAAGTCGATGCCAGGGGTCGCGGCCACGCCGATGTCGCGCAAAATGGCTTGCGCGAACGCCGCGCTGTCGTCGGTCAGATCGCGAATGTCGGCGTAGAGGTAGAACGCGCCGTCGGCAGGCAGAATGTTCGGCAGCCCGGCCGCCGGTAGTTCGTTGAGCAGCAGCGAACGGTTCCGCGCGTAGCGGCTTTTGATCTCCTCGAGTTCGTCGATGCCGTCGAACGCGCCGAGCGCCGCAATCTGCGAGACCGTCGGCGGCGCGATGTAGAGGTTCTGCGCCAGCCGCTCGATGGTGCGCGTCAGGGCTTCGGGCACCACAAGCCAGCCGACGCGCCACCCGGTCATGCTGAAATACTTCGAGAAGCTGTTTACGACGATGGCGGAGTCCAAATAGGCGAGCGCGGTCTCCGCGGCGACGTCGTACTCGAGGCCGTGGTAGATCTCGTCCGAAATCAGCCAGAGCCCCTTGCGCGTGCAGGCCTCGGCCAGCTCCTTCAAACGCGCGCCCTTCGCCATGGTGCCGCTCGGATTGTTCGGGCTGGCCAGCAATAGGCCGGAGGCGCCATTGGCCGCCAGCGCGTCGACATCGGCGCTCGTCGGCATCCACCGGCCCTCGTCCGAGGTCTCGATCAGACGCGGCTGAAATCCCAAAGCTTTGAGAATCTGCCGGTAGCAGGGGTAACCCGGAGACGGCAGTCCGAAGCTGTCGCCATGGTTCAGTATGGCAAGAAACGCCAGCACGAACCCGGCGGACGACCCCGCCGTGACGACGATGCGCTCCGGCCCCACGTCGATGCCGTCGCGCGACTTGAGATAGCCCGCGATCCGCTCACGCAACTCGGGGAGCCCGAGCGACAGCGTATAGCCGAGATTGTGCTCCGCCATGGCGCGGACCACACGGTCGCGCGCCGCACGCGGCGCCGGCGTCGCGGGCTGCCCGACTTCCATGTGGATGATGTCTTCGCCCGCCGTTTGGCGCCGGTTCGCCTCGCGCATGACATCCATGACGATGAACGGATCGATCGCACGGCTCGCAGCCGGTTGCCGCGGCAGGGACGAATATTCGGACGAATTGTTCACGGCTTGCGCCCCTCGCGCACTGTTGATGGATGCCGGCTGGCGGGTGTCACGTTGTCGCCGTAATCAGGCCCCAAGCAAATCGAACTTGGCAGTGGCGGGGGCCATTGACGGCGTGCCAACGTAGCCCCCTCGTGAGGCAAAAGAAAACAGCGTCTTTGCGCAACACAGCCGAGCCAATACGATCACGACCATCATGCCGATCCTGGCCAAACTCACGGCAAAGCCCTCCTCCCGCCGCAGGACTCCGCTGTCGCGCTTGACGCTGACCGCGTCCCTCATTGCCGGACTGCTTGCTCCCAGCATCGCCGAGGCGCGCGGCATTATCCGCGACGCCGAGACCGAGGCGTTGATCCGCGAGTACGCGGGACCCATTTTCCGGGCGGCCGGGCTCGGCTCTCAGAACATTCAGATCCACCTCGTCAACGACACGAATTTCAACGCGTTCGTCGTGGATGGGCACAACATGTTCATGCATGCCGGAACGCTGATGATTTCTGAAACGCCGAACCAGGTGATCGGCGTCATCGCGCATGAGACCGGGCACATCACGGGCGGGCACTTGGCCCGCTTGCGCTCGCAAGTTTCACAGATGAAGTCGACGGCCATGGCGCTGCAGATCCTGGGCCTGGCCGCGGCTATCGGCGGAAGTCTGGCCGGCGTTCCAAGCGCCGGA
>JARRPE010000132.1:0-4634 GCA_037383205.1 Methyloceanibacter sp. | reverse complement strand
GCGCCGTTCGAGGGCGCCGTTCTGTCGGTCCCTGTCGAACTGGGCGCTTATGTCGATACAAATGGCGAAGTGGCCACAATCGTCGACAACGATCCGCTCGTCGTCAGCGTGCAGATCCCTCAGCAGAAGATCTCCGAGATCAAGACCGGCCAGCCCGCGTCGGTCCATTTCGCAACCGGACAGGAGCGAGAGGGCACCATCCGCTACGTTGCCGCCCGGGCCGACCTAGGCACCCGGACATTTCGAGTAGAGATCGAATTGCCGAACGCGGACGGGTCGATCCCTTCCGGCATCAGCGCCGAGGCGACGATCCCGACGGGGTCGGTCATGGCACAGTATCTCTCGCCTGCCGATTTGACTCTGAACGAGGCCGGCACCCTCGGCGTCAAGACGGTGGATGACGAGGACCGGGTCGAGTTCCACGAGGCGAAGATTGTCATGTCCGATGTCAACGGCGCCTGGGTCACCGGCCTCCCCGCGAAGGCCCGTATCATCACGCTCGGCCATGGCTACGTACAGGTCGGCGAGAAAGTCCAAGTTGCCGAGGAAGAGACCACCGGCGGTAGCCATATGCCGGACGCATCGGCTCTGCTGACGACCGGAAGAGCCACCGAGCCCACGGCAGCCCAATGAACGCGATCATTGACGCCGCTTTCGAGCGAACGCGCACTGTCGTGCTCGCGTTCGTCATGATCGTCATCATGGGCGCGGTCGCCTACACGACCATCCCCAAAGAGGCCGATCCGGACATTCAGATCCCGATCATCTACGTTTCGCTGACCTATGAGGGCATCTCGCCCGAGGACTCCGAGCGGCTGCTCGTGCGTCCCATGGAGAAGGAACTCCAGTCCATCGAAGGCATCAAGGAGATGCGCTCAATGGCAGGAGAAGGCTACGGCTCCATAACACTCGAATTCTATGCAGGCTTCGATTCGAATAAGGCTCTGGAGGATGTTCGCGAGAAGGTCGATATCGCCCGCGCGGAACTGCCGCTAGAGACCGATGAACCTCGGGTCAACGAGGTCAATATCGCGCTCTTCCCGGTGATCACGGTCGCTTTATCGGGGAATGTGCCGGAGCGAACGCTCGTGCGCATCGCGCGCGACCTCCGGGACAAGATTGAAGGCTTGAGCGGCGTTCTCGACGTGGATATCGGCGGCGATCGCGAGGAACTGCTCGAGATCGTCGTCGATCCGATGATGCTCGAGACGTACAACATCTCCTTCGCCGATATTTCCAACACGGTTTCGCGCAACAACCGGCTCGTGGCCGCGGGCGCGCTGGAATCCGTCGCCGGGCGCATGGTGCTGAAGGTCCCGGGCGTCCTCGAAGACGTCCAAGACATCCTCAGCCTGCCGGTGAAAGTGTCGGGCGAAACCGTCGTCAAATTCAGCGACGTGGCCTCCATCAGGCGGACCTTCAAAGACCCCCAAGGCTTCGCTCGGGTCGGCGGCAACCCCGCATTGGCGCTGGAAGTGAAGAAACGCGTCGGCGCCAATATCGTGGAGACGATTGAAGACGTCCGCAGCATCGTTTCGGAAGAACAGGCGAACTGGCCGCCCGGCGTCGAAGTCAGCTACATGCAGGACAAGTCGAAACAGATTCGCGACATCCTGAGCGACCTTCAGAACAACGTGCTGGCTGCCATCGCGCTGGTGATGATCGTGATCGTCGCCGCCATCGGCATACGGCCGGCGATCCTGGTCGGATTGGCTATCCCAGGCTCGTTTCTGGCAGGCATTCTCGCTATTTCCTGGATCGGGCTCACGCTGAACATCGTCGTCTTGTTCAGCCTGATCCTCGTGGTCGGCATGCTCGTTGACGGCGCCATCGTCACGACGGAACTGGCCGACCGCAAGATGCTCGAAGGCCAAAGCCCCAGACAGGCGTACGCGGAAGCGGCGAAGCGCATGGCTTGGCCGATTACCGCCTCCACCGCGACGACGCTCGCCGTGTTCCTGCCCTTGCTCTTCTGGCCGGGCATTGTCGGCGAATTCATGAAGTTTTAGCCTATCACCGTCCTCGTGACGCTCGCCGCCTCTTTGGCGATGGCGCTGCTCTTCATTCCCGTTCTGGGCGGCATCATCGGGGCTGCGGACAAGAGCAACACGCACCTTCTCGATGCCATCCGTGCGGCCGAAGACGGCGACCTCAACAAGATCGGCGGTATGGCCGGCGGCTATCTCCGGACGCTGCGCGGACTGCTGGCTCACCCGGCCAAGGTCTTGGGCGTCGCGGTGACGCTCCTCATCGCGACCTATGTCGCATTCGGCCTATTCGGACGTGGGGTCGAGTTCTTTCCCGATGTCGATCAGGACATCGGTCAAGTCCAGGTCCGTGCGCGCGGCGATCTGTCGGTCACGGAAATGGACGCGATCGTGCGCAAGGTCGAGGCCCGGCTGCTGACGATGCCGTATTTCGACGCGGTCTACGCGAGAACCATCGGTTCAGGCGCGGGACCCTCCCAAAATGAAATGGCCGAAGACGTCATAGGCGTCGTTCAGTTCGAAATGAAGAACTGGCGTACACGCCCGCCTTCTTCGCAGGTCCTGCAGGAAGTCCGCAGCCGAACCGCCGATATTCCAGGGGTGGTCCTGGAAGTACGGAAGCAAGAGTCAGGACCGTCCGCGGGCAAACCGCTCGAGCTTCTCGTGACCTCCCGCGACCCGAAGAAGATGACGGGGGTCGTCGAGAAACTGCGCGCGCAGATGGATAAGATCGGGGGCTTTGTCGACGTACAAGACAGCCGTCCCCTCCCCGGCATCGAGTGGCGCCTCAAAGTGGACCGTGAGCGCGCCGCTCGCCAGGGCGCGGACATCACCCTGGTCGGGCAAGTGGTCAGCATGGTCACGAACGGACTCTTCGTGGCCGAGTACAGGCCGGACGATGCCGACGAGGAAGTCGAGATTCGACTGCGTGTGCCCTTCGCCGAACGCAACCTTGAACAGTTGAACCGGCTGCGTTTGACGACGGACAGGGGTCAGGTTCCGATTGGAAATTTTGTACGCTTCGTGCCCGCGCAGAAGACGGGCTTCCTTAAGCGCACGGATGCCCGGCGCATTATCGAGATCAAGGCCGACGTTGCCGAAGGACTTCTCGTCGACGAACAGGTCCGCAAGCTCAAGGCCGCGGTTGCCGAGATGGATCTCGATCCCGCCGTTAGCGTGCGTTTTAAGGGACAGGACGAGGACCAACGCGAGGCGGCCAACTTCCTCATCTCGGCCTTCTTGATCGCCATCTTCATGATGGTCGCGATCCTGGTGACCCAGTTCAACAGCTTCTATCAGACGGCGCTGGTGCTGAGCGCGATTGTCTTTTCGACGGCCGGCGTGATGATTGGTTTGCTCGCGACCAATCAGCCGTTCGGCATTGTGATGTGCGGTATCGGCATCATCGCGCTGGCGGGCATCGTCGTGAACAACAACATCGTGCTCATCGATACATACAACGACTTGCGCTCGCGCGGCCTGCCGGCGCAGGAAGCGATCCTCCGCACGGCCGCTCAGCGTGTTCGCCCGGTTCTGTTGACGTCGATCACGACGGTCTTGGGGCTCGTCCCCATGGTCTTTGCGATCAGCATCGACATTATTGGCCAGGACGTCTCGATCGGCGCCCCATCCACACAGTGGTGGACTCAGCTGTCGAGTTCGATTGCCGGCGGCTTGACCTTCGCAACGATCCTGACGCTGTTGCTGACGCCTTGCCTTCTCATGTTGGGAGACAATGTCGCGGTGTGGTGGCGCGATCGCGCTGCCCGGCGTGCGGAACGCCGTGGCCAAGCGAGCCGGCCGCAAGCCGCCGAATAGCGGCCCGTCCCGATCCTCGTTGAAGGTCGCCTAGCCGAAGGCGGTCGGCTCGGCCTCTTTCGGCATGGCCTCGGCCCGCGACGGGCTCGTGTTCAGTATGGCCGCCAATTCGTCGAGCGACACCAGAATGTCGTTGAGGGCTTCGACGACCTCCTCGGACGGGTCGGTCGCGGTCTCGTCCGTGAAAGAGTAGTCCTCGAGGATCACCAGCGCCCGCTCCAGGTGACCGATGATTCCCTCGTTCTTCTTGATCTGCCCCTGGATGGCGACCTCGTGCCAATCGAGCACACGCCCCACCAGATCGCCCTCGCCTTCTTCCTTCCGCTTCGCCCGCGCGCGCAGCCGGGCAAGCCGTTCGCCGGCGCGCTGCTGATGGGCAACGCTTGCCTTCCGCGCGGCAATATCGTCCCGAATCGCTTTTTCGATGAGAGCGCCGATATCCAACGAAGCCAGATCCTGCTCCGCATGAATGATGAGGCCGAGTTTCTCGGCGATGATTTCGATGGCGCCGCCGTCGAGATTGTCCGGCTGGGCAAGCTCGACCTCACCCGTCTTGTCGTAATGAGCCCGGCGGTCCTCGTCGGACAGCACGGAGTAGGCCACCACAAGCTGGTTGAAGGCTTCAACGGAGCCACCGGCGTCCGGGTGCGCAGACTTGGCCTTCTTTCGATAGGCTTTGTGGATGTCCTTGTGGGGCGCGGTTCGTTTGATGCCCAAGATTTTGTAAAGATCGATCACGGTAAATTCCCCACCGCACTGGAAAACCGCCCCGCCCGCTCCAGCCCCCCAGAGCAGCCATGTCCTTCAAACGCAGCACTGAAACCTTAA
>JARRPE010000131.1:0-4658 GCA_037383205.1 Methyloceanibacter sp. | reverse complement strand
GATCTCGGTATCTCGACCTTCCCCGGTGAGGACTACAAGATTGGTGGTGGTGCTGCTTGGGGTTGGTTCACTTATGATCCCGAGCTGAAGGTGGTCTACTACTCGACCGGCAACCCCGGCCTGTGGAGCCCATCCTATCGTTGCACCAAAGAGACCCACGAAGAGTGCAATACTGGTGAGTTCGACAACAAGTGGTCGATGACGATCTTCGCTCGTAAGGTCGAAAACGGCGACGCTGTCTGGGCTTATCAGATGACGCCCTTCGATCAGTGGGACTATGACGGCATCAACGAGAACATTCTTACCGACATGGATATCGACGGTAAGAAGGTGAAGGCTCTGACTCACTTCGATCGTAACGGCTTTGCCTATGTCATGGACCGTGTTGACGGTTCCCTTCTGCGCGCCACGAAATACGTGACGACAGACTGGGCCGAGAAGGTCGACATGAAGACGGGCCGTCCGGTTAAGGTGCGTGAGCACTCGCCGCTCGAAGTTGGCCGCAACGTCTCTGCCTGCCCGTCAGCTATGGGTGGTAAAGACCAGCAGCCTGGTTCGGTCGATCCGAAGGAGCCGAACATCTTCTACATGCCCACCAACAACTGGTGCATGGAGCTGGAGCCCCAGGAGCGCACGCACACGAACCAGGGCACGGTCTACGTGTTCGCGAACGTGTACATGTATCCTGAGAAGCCCGGCACCACCGGCAAGATCAAGAAGTACGACGTCCTGACGGGTAAGACGATCTGGGAGATTCCGGATCCGTATCCGAACTGGGGTGGAACGATGGTCACCGACGGTGGTCTGATGTTCTACGGCTCGCTCGGCGGCGACTTCCGCGCGGTCGACCGGGAGTCCGGTAAGGTGCTGTGGAGCCGCAAGCTCGGCTCGGGCATCATCGGCAACCCGATCACCTACTAGGTGGGTGGCAAGCAGTACGTTGGCGTGTACTCCGGCATCGGCGGCTGGATCGGTCTTCCGGTCACCGCTGGTCTGGACCTGAACGACAAGTTCGGCGCCATCGGTGCCACGGCCATGACCAAGGCCGCTGGTCTGCAGCACATCCCGCAGGGTGGTACGCTGAACGTCTTCCGCGTCTACGAGTAACTCTCGTAAACGTGTAGAATATTGGCGCCCGATGCCCTTGTGGCATCGGGCGCCTCTTTTTATATATCCCGGGAAGAAATAGACCCCCAAGGCGGGTACGCCAGGCGGGATCAGTTCCCGCCCATCGGCCCCGCCTTACCAGTTGAGGCGAACGCCCGTGCCATTTCATATCTCCAGACTTTCCGCGACAATTGCCGTCGCCACGCTTTCGATCACTATCGTGTCGGCCTACGCCAATGCGAAAGAGTTGATTCGTCGGGATCTCAATAAAACCTATGAAGAGCTAACGCCCGGCGAGCACATCGCGATCCGCGCCGCCGCGAAGGCCGCCTATAAGGGCAAGAAGCTCAAGACGTTGAACGTCTGTGCCGATCCCGGAAACATGCCGCTCTCCAACATCCAGCGAGAGGGCATCCAGAACAAAATGGCGAAGATTCTCGCTGACGCCACCGGCGCTGACATCAAATATCACTGGCAGCCGTTGATCGATCGTGGACTTACACGCTCGGTCTTCGACGAACAGCTCTGCGACGTGATGTTCGACATTCCCACCGCGTTCGATCGTCTTCTGACGACCGAGCCGATCTACAAGACGCCGTATGTCTTGGTTTACCGGAACGACAAGGGATTGAAAATTTCGGGGTTGGATGATCCGAAGTTGAAGGAGCTGACGATTGGCGTCTTTCAGACCTCCGGTGTTCGGCAGGCGCTGGCCAAGCGTGGGATTATCGACAACGTCAAACTCCAACTCCAGACCCACGATGGAGACCTCGTCCCCGAGAATCAGCCTTGGTACGTGATTCAGAAGATGCTGGATGGCGAACTCGATGTGGCGGCCGTCTATGGGCCCTTCGCCGGCTGGGTGAAGACCATGAAGAACGAGCCCATCGATATCGTTCCCATCAATCTGGACGACGAGACGGTTCCCATGGAATTCGAGATGTCCCTCGGTGTGCGTCAGACCGATGCGTTCCTGAAATATCTCTTGGAATGGGCCATGGACGACAAGGCCAATGAAATTGGGGCCCTGTTGAAGGAATACGGCGTACCGCTCGTTCAGTGCAGCAGGTGCTATGTACCCGGCGATCTGCCGGCTCACGGCAGCTATATCAAGCTCGCCGATCGCACGTTCGAGGCCCGCCCCGATCTTGCGTCCCCCGACCAGATCGTGACCCGTGAGAAGCTGGAAGGCTGGCTGGAAGACGGCGCCGATCCCAATCAGGAATTGAGCAACGCGCTCCTATCCGGGGACAAGGACCGGATCAAGTTCCTGGTATCCAAGGGCGCGGACGTGAACAAGCCCGACCTTCAGGGCTGGACACCGCTCACTGCGGCCGCCCGCCAGCGGCGCAATGAAACGATCGATCTTTTGGTCGAGTTGGGCGCGGATCCGAACAAGGCGGATGCTAACGGGTTGACGCCGTTGGCGGCCGCGCTGATGCGGGACCACGTACCCTCGATCAAGACGTTGGTCGAGCATGGTGCCGACGTTGAAGTGCCCGGCCAAGAGGACTTCCGTCCGCTCGCCTTGGCGCTGGCGGAGAAGAAGTACGAAGCGGCCAAGGCCCTCATGGATGGCGGCGCCGATGTCAGCATCGCCTCGGGCAATCAGGGGCTGACTCCGCTGATGATCGTCGCGGCGCAGACGGGGCCGGCGGAAGGGTCGATCTTCCTGCCGGGGAGTCTGCGCCCCACCGACATCGCCAAAGCGTTGGTCGACAAGGGAGCGAATATCGACGCACAGGCCGACAACGGCATGACGGCGTTGATGATCGCGGCCGCGAACAACTCTGCGCCAATGGTCGGCCTGCTGATGGCCGCCGGGGCGGATCCTGACGTCAAGAATGCGCAAGGGCAGACCGCGATTGATGTCGCCGATCTCAACGACAACAAGGAAGCCTCGCAGGCCATCCGGGTTCTGGCTTTGTCGCGGCCGAGCGCGTCGAAGAAGGCAGAAGACGACGATAGCACGACCTTGAAGCAGTAATGCGATGACCGGTATTCTTCTGAAAACATGGGGGGCTGCGGCGATCGCCGCGGCCCTCTGTCTTGGAACGGGCGGCTTCGCGCAAGCAGCCGACTATCCGGATTTCGACGATTCCTCGGTTACGGCGCGAACCGAAGAGGTCATCAAGGAACGCTCACAGGACGGCGTGTTCGTCTTTCATGACCCGCGGCTGAACCAGGACCTCAACCTTGTGTACGAGAAGATACGCGTCATCCGCGGCATGAAGGGGTACGGCTGGTTCGCCAATGCCATCTTCCATGACAAGGAAGACCCGAGGAAGCAATATGCGCTCGATTTCTGGTTCAAACCTCAGCGGGAAGGCGACAGCCTCGATCTGATTGATATCCGGGTTCAGAAGGGACCGAAGCGGGATGGCGATGGGTACATCATGATTACCCGGCTGCCGGTCGCTTGGTGGTGGTTGCCCGTGCAGGAGCATCCCGGGGACATGGAGGTGGTGCGGGCTTGGCACGTTATGAGTGCGATCCACAATTACATCGCCGAGAACAAGAATGACGACGGCACCCTCGAACTGAAAGACGAGAAGACCGGGGAGACGATCCCTCTCGAGTTCGTCGAAATGCATCAACCCGTCCGCTATCTGAAGAAGGACGGCCACTATTTTGCGTGTACGGACTTCCGGCGCAAAGGCAGCAAGGATGAGTACTACGACGTGGACTTCTGGGTCGACGAGAAGACCGGCCGCTTGAACGTCTCGGATGTGAGGATTCACAAGGTACCCGTTAACGAGGACGGCATCTGGATCCAGGTCCCGCGCTATACGTTCGAGGATATGGACTTCGAGATCACCCAGTAGGTTTAAAGTCACAGCCGCCGCCGGCCCATTCGGACGCACCGCTCTGCCGCATGAGAGACCCTCTTGCGCTTGGCGCCATATCGACTATGACGGTGGCACAACGGCCAAAGCGCCCAAGAACGAAAAGAACAAATTCCGATTGTTCACAATCGAAAGATTGCTCCCCTAGCGGGGTTGTGGAGGACAACGCCATTACGATCTTGGCGACGCATAAGACGGGCCGCTGGATGAGTGGCTCGGCTAGGCAGCACGGATCACTCGGTGACGCAGGCGCAAAATGGCCTGTAATCGGGAAGATTGGGCATGCCCGCGTGCCGCGCCCGTCCTCCGCACGTGAGTTTTTTTCCGACTTTTTTCTGACGCAATCCGTTTCAAAGGCGTTAGGGTACCGCGGCGTGTTCTCTCTTGAAGGGCAGGGCAGGCAAGCGCCGAGGAAGGCCGGAATAGACGTTTTTGACTTTGATTGGCTCAACGAGAACTGAAACTAGGGTAAGGAAGACGTACCGTGCGCAAGATTATCACTGGAGTAGTAGCTGCTGCCTTCGTTGGCGCCATTGGCCTGTTTGCTTTGGATGCGAGGGCTGAGGAATGCTGCGAGAAGGGCGATACCACCCCCCCGCTGGAGCTCATTGAGAAGACCCCGATTGGCGGTCTCCACAACCCGTACAATGACGATATCGAAGGTGTCGCGGAAGAGGGGCAGAAAATCTATCTCTCCTATAGCTG
>JARRPE010000130.1:0-8580 GCA_037383205.1 Methyloceanibacter sp. | reverse complement strand
AATCGTCTCTTGCCGAAGCTCGTCCGCAAGGCGTTTGAGCTCATCATCCGTGAGCTGGCGCATATCCTTCGGCGTGTGAATCTGGTCCAGCAGCGGGGTTGCGGTCTCAGCGCTCATAAAACGACCTGTCATCTTTGGAAAACAGCATGAAAATCAACACGAAAGTCGGTCTCTGGTTCCCGTCTTTCCCTCTTAGACGGAACGGGACGGTCTTCGACCATAGCGGAGATGCGCCGTTGCCCCAAGCGGCGTTCGACACCCCTGAGGCCATGAACCCAGCTAACCTTCCCTTAAGTGAGGCATGGGTAACGTCGACTTTTTGATCAATATTTCAAGAGGAGCCGACAAACGGCATGCGCGGCGTGCCGGGATGACACCCCGCTTCCGTTCTCCTTCGCGATGGCTTTTCAGCCCATCGTGGACGTGACTCGCGGCCAAATCTGGGGCTAAGAGGCTCTCGTACGGGGACCCAATGGGGAACCGGCCTATACCGTCCTCGACCAAGTGACCTAAGAGACCCGCTACCGCTTCGACCAAGCCGCGCGCGTCGCTGCCATCGAAGCCGCCGGGGCGCTGTTTCGAGATCGCGACCTGCGCCTGTCGATCAATTTCATGCCGAACGCCGTCTATGAACCAACAGCTTGCATCCAGAAGACGCTAGAGGCGGCCAAGCGCGTCAATTTTCCTCCCCACAATCTCATGTTCGAGTTCACCGAAGACGAGCGGATGGACACGGCGCATATTTCCCGAATCGTGGACACGTACCATTCGCTCGGGTTCACCACGGCTCTCGACGACTTCGGTGCCGGCTTTGCCGGTCTCGGACTACTCGCGAGGCTTCAACCGGACATCATCAAGCTGGACATGGCGCTGATACGCGACATCCGTACCAGCCGCGCCCAGCAAGCGATCATCGCCGGAATCATGCACTTCGCCCAGGCGCTCGACATCCGTATCCTGGCCGAAGGCGTGGAAACGCAAGAGGAGTTGGCTGTGTTGCGCGCGGCCGGTGTGTCCCTGTCCCAGGGCTACCTCTTTGCCAAGCCCGAGCTTGGGGCCCTGCCCGAGGTCTCCTTTTCGGACACAAGGCCTGCTCGTTCCGCGTCCGGCCTGTAGCCGACCCTAATCGTCCACGTCGAGCGGCTCGACGCCGCCCGGCGTACCATCTTGATTGAGGGTGATTTTTTCCACGCGCGCCTCGGCGCTGCGCAGCAATTTATCGCAATGGGCCCGTAGGGCCTCGCCTCGTTCGTAGATCGAAATCGAGGCTTCGAGCTCGACGTCGCCTTTCTCGAGACGATCAACGATTGTCTCAAGCTCTTTCAGCGCGTCTTCGAAGCTCAATGCGGAGATGTCGGCGGTGCCGGACGATTTAGCCATGGTTTGACTTAGCGGTTTCGCCGGGCAGCCTCAAGCGCCCATCAGCGTCTTGACGTGAACCGCGGTGGATGACGCCAGGGCTTCGAGATCATAGCCGCCCTCGAGGGTAGAAACGAGCTTGCCGCCGGCATGTTTCGCCGCAATCTCCAGCAACTGCTCCGTGATCCAGGCGAAATCGTCTTCCTGGAGCCGCAGTTGAGCCAATGGGTCCCGCAAATGGGCGTCGAATCCGGCCGAGACGAGCAGGAAATCGGGAGCGAAAGCGTCGAGCGCCGGGGCAATCTGCGTCGAGAAGGCCGTCCGGAAGTCCTCGCCGTCGTCACCGGGTGAAAGTGGGGCGTTCCAGATATTGCCGACGCCCGTCTCGTCCTTGGCCCCTGTCCCTGGAAAGAGCGGCATCTGATGGGTCGAGCCGTAAAACAGATCCTCGTCGGTCCAGAATGCAGCCTGGGTGCCGTTGCCATGGTGGACATCGAAATCCACTACGGCCACCCGCTCGGCGCCGTGCGCCGCGCGCGCGTGAAGCGCCGCAACGGCGACCGAATTGAAGAGACAGAAGCCCATGGCTCGGGAGGGTTCGGCGTGGTGCCCCGGCGGACGCACCGCGCAGAAGGCATTGTCCGCCTTCCCGGCCGCGACCTGGTCCACCCCCTGGAGCACCGCTCCCGTCGCCCGCAAGGCGGCCTCCCAGCTTCCCGGCGAAACCACCGTGTCCGGGTCGATCCAGTTGTGGAGTTTCTCGGGTATCGCCGCCTTCACGTTTGCCACATAGGATTTCGGGTGCAGCCGCTCGATCGCCGCGAGGTCGGCCAGGGGCGCTTCCTCTCGCTTCAGCGCCGAGAACTCGTCGGTGCTGAGGGCGCGCTTGATCGCGCGCAGGCGATCGGCTTGCTCCGGATGGCCGTAGCCCGTGTCGTGCTCGAGGCATGCCGGGTGCGTGAGAAGCAGCGTCGTCATTCTGTCCTTGGTGTTCCCAACCCATGATACTCCGTTTGCGGCGCCGGGCCAGCTTGACCTCTTCTGCCGGACAAGCGACATGGAGCGCAGAAAAATGGAGCGAGACAAAGCAGACGCACCATGCCCCTCCTACCCGCCACAGAGGCCTCTATCGACCGCGCGGCCGAAGCGCTCGCGGCCGGGGGGCTCGTCGCCTTTCCCACCGAGACCGTCTACGGCCTTGGCGCCGATGCCCGGGACGCGGACGCCATTGCCAAGATCTTCGCCGCGAAGGACCGGCCCCAGTTCAATCCGCTGATCGTGCATGTGCCGGATCTGGCCACCGCTGAGAGCTTGGCGGCGTTCGGAGACGAGGCGCGAACGCTCGCGGCCGCCTTCTGGCCCGGGCCTCTGACGATCGTCGCGCCGAGGCGGCCTGCGTGCGGCATCGCGGACCTCGTCACGGCCGGTCTCGGCACGATCGCATTGCGCGTCCCCGGCCATCCGGTTGCACGGGCCCTGCTGGAACGAGCGCGCCTTCCAATTGCCGCGCCGAGCGCCAACCGCTCGGGCCGGATCAGTCCGACGGAGGCCGCCCATGTTGTGGCGGACCTCGGCGACATTCCCGACGTCATTGTGGATGGCGGCCCTTGCGAACGCGGCCTTGAATCCACCGTGGTGAGCGTGGTGGGTGACACGCCGATGCTGCTTCGCCTTGGCGCCGTGCCGCGGCCGGAGATCGAGGCGGTCCTAGGGCACTCGATCGAGATTGTTGACAAGGATGCGCCGATCGCGTCACCCGGGCAGCTCGAACGCCATTACGCACCGCAGACGCCCGTGCGCCTCAACGCAACGCGCGTGGAGCCGGACGAGGCGCTGCTTGCCTTCGGAACCAACGCCCCTAATGGCGCGGTCACCACGCTCAATCTCAGCGCGAAAGGCGACCTCACCGAGGCCGCCACGCGCCTCTTCGCGGCCCTTCGCACCCTTGATGAGAGCGGCGCGTGTGCGATCGCCGTGATGCCCATTCCCGACGAAGGACTTGGGGAAGCGATCAACGACCGCTTGCGGCGGGCGGCCAAGGCGCGGTAGCCCTGTGCCATGAGCCCAGACGCCCGTCCCACGCCTGCAAAGCTTCAACCTCCCTCGGCGGAAACTCTTAGCAGCCTCGAGACGATTGTTGGCGCGGAGCATGCGCTGCGCGATCCCAAGGACATGGCGCCGTACCTCACCGAATGGCGCGACCGCTATCACGGCAAGGCGGCGATCGTCCTGAAGCCCGGCTCCGTGGATGAAGTTGCGGCAGTGCTGAAATGCGCCAACGACGCGCGCGCCGCCGTCGTGCCGCAAGGCGGAAACACGGGCCTTGTTGGAGCGCAGATTCCCGACGAGAGCGGCAGCCAGATCGTGCTCTCGCTGGAGCGTCTCACACATATTCGCGACGTGGATCTCGCCAGCAACACCATGACGGTCGAAGCGGGTCTGACGCTGGCGGATGCGCAGCAGCGCGCCGAAACGGTGGGGCGTCTGTTCCCATTGAGCCTCGCCTCCGAAGGCAGCTGCCAGATCGGCGGCGTGCTCTCCACCAACGCGGGCGGGCACCTCGCGCTCGGTCTCGAAGTTGTGCTCGCGGACGGGCGGGTGTGGGATGGCCTGAAGTCCTTGCGGAAAGACAACACGGGCTACGACCTCAAGAATCTCTTTATCGGGGCGGAAGGAACCCTCGGCGTGATCACGGCGGCGGTCTTGCGCCTTTATCCGCGCCCCGCCGAGAGGGTCACCTGCATGGCCGGTTTGCGCGATCTTGAGAGCGCAACCGAGCTTCTCGCCCGCATGCGCGACGCGGCCGGACCCATGCTCACGGCCTTCGAAATTCTGCCGCGCATCGGACTCGAATTCGCGCTCAAGCACGGCTCCGGTCTTCGCGACCCGCTCAGAGCACCCCACGCCTGGTATGTGCTGCTCGAAGTTTCCAGCCCCCTCCCCGGAGAAACGGTCCATGACCTCGTGCAAACGAAACTCGCCGACGCGATCGAAACCGGCGTGATCGAAGACGCCGTTCTGACCACGTCCGACCGGCAGACGGGCGAACTGTGGAAGCTGCGCGAGGTCATGAGCGAGGTTCAGAAATACGAAGGCGGTAGCATCAAGCACGACGTGTCCGTTCCCATCGCGCATGTGCCTGAGTTTATTGATCGGGCCAACGACCTTGTGGAACTGATGATCCCCGGCGCCCGGCCCGTTCCCTTCGGCCATCTCGGCGACGGCAACATCCATTACAATGTCAGCCAGCCCGTCGGCATGGACAAGGATGTCTACCTGGCGAACTGGGAGGCGCTTAACGCCGCCGTGTACGAGATCGTCCTCGATCTCGGCGGTTCGATCAGCGCGGAGCACGGGATCGGCCGCATGAAGCGCGATCTGCTTCCCCATGCGAAAGGCGCTGTCGCGATCGACCTGATGAAGTCGATCAAGGCCAGCTTCGATCCGAGCGGCATCCTCAATCCAGGCAAGCTTCTATGACCCAATCCGCCCCGCCCGAGAAACCGCCCCACATGACGCAAGACGACAAGTGGCTCGCGATCGACGACTACATCGTCGAAAACTTCCTCGAGGCCGACCCGGTTCTAGACGCCACCCAAGCCGCCTGCGATGCCGCGGGGTTGCCGCGGATCCAGGTCGCGCCCCTGCAGGGCAAGCTCCTGATGATGCTCGCCCGAGCCCTGAACGCGCGCAAAATTCTGGAGGTCGGCACACTTGGCGGCTACAGCACGATTTGGCTCGCACGGGGCCTCGCGGAAGTCGGCCACGTGACGACGCTTGAACTCGATCCTCGCCATGCCGAGGTCGCCGAAAGTAATTTCGATAACGCAGGACTGAGCGACAAGATCACCGTTCGAATGGGCCCTGCCCTCGACTCCATGGCCGCGCTACATGCGGAAGGGGCCGGCCCGTTCGATCTGATCTTCATCGATGCCGACAAGCCGAGCACGCCGGACTATTTCGATTGGGCCGTGAAGCTCGCCCGCGCCGGGTCTTTCATCGTGGTGGACAATGTGGTGCGCGAGGGCGCAATCCTTGCTGCGCAGAGCGACAACAAACATGTGAAGGGGTTGCGGGCGTTCTATGACCGCGCGGCCGCCGATCCGCGTGTGACGGCGACCGCATTTCAGACCGTCGGGCACAAGGGCCATGATGGCCTCGCAATCGTGCAGGTGACCGAAGCGCCTTAGGACAAGCCCCGTCGGACTAGGGGGCTAGTTCTTCTCGTCCAAGAGCTCCTTGTGCGCAGCGTCGATTTCCGCCGCGTCGTCGCTGGACATTTTCGGGAAGCTGGGATCGAGCGACCTGATGTGGTCGGCAAGCACGCCGGCGACGACAAGCCGGGCGAACCACTTCTTGTTACAGGGCACCACATACCACGGGGACTGCTCCGTCGCCGTGCTGCGGATCATCTCTTCGTAGACATCTTGATACTTGTCCCAGAGCCGGCGCTCTGCGACGTCGGCCGCGGAGAACTTCCAGATCTTGTCGGGATCCTCCAATCGCGCCAGCAGGCGGTCGCGCTGCTCCTTCTTCGAGATGTTCAAGAAGAACTTGATCGGCAGCGTTCCGTTTCGCGACAGGTGCTGTTCGAAATTGTTGATGTCCTGGTAGCGCTCTTTCCAGATGTCCTTGGTGATCAGCTCGGGCGGCAGATTCGAGTTCTGAAGCAGGTCCGGGTGCACGCGCACGACGAGCACGTCTTCGTAGTAGGACCGATTGAAGATGCCGATGTGGCCGCGCTGGGGCAGCGCACGATAGGCGCGCCACAGGAAATCATGCGCCAGTTCCAGATGACTCGGCTGCTTGAAGGAATGCACCGTGACGCCTTGCGGGTTCACACCGGTGAGCACGTGCTTGATGATGCCGTCCTTGCCCGCCGTATCGATACCCTGCAGCACCATGAGAACGGCCCAGCGGCCTTCCGCATAGAGGCGCTGCTGGAGCCTGGAAAGCCGTTTGACCCCAAGCTCGAGAAGCTCCTCGCCGTCCTTCTTGCTGAATTCGACATTACCGGAGTCGTCGGGGTCGTAATCCTTCAGCTTGAAACCGACGCCCTTGGTGACGCGGTACCGATCGATAAAGTGGTCTGGCAGCATCTTCCATCCCCTTGTCGCACGGCCGCCTAAAGCAAAGGCGGTTCAGACGACTTCTTCTTGGCGTCTTCTCCCGTTCCCTTTGTCCCAGCTTTCGGCTTTGTACCGCCTTTTGCCGGCAAGGGAATCGCCTCCAGTAGATCGTCGGGTGCCGGGCCCGTCATGGCAAGCGGTTCCTCGGCGCTGACATCTTTCGTATCGAGCCAGGCATCGTAACACTCCGGCGCGAGAATGACGGGCATGCGGTTGTGCAGCGGGGCAACCGTCGCGTTGGGTTCGCAGGTGAGGATCGTCGCCGTGTCGATCACACCGCCCTCGGGCTCGCTCCAGCTCTCGTAGAGGCCGGCAAAGGCAAACAGATGCGGCGGCTCGGGCCGCAGATAATACGGACGGCGCTGACCTTTGGGGCCCGTCCATTCGTAGAAGCCGTCGGCGGGGATCAAGCAGCGCCGGCGGCGCGCGGCATTACGAAATGACGGCTTGGAAAGAAGTTCCTCGGACCGGGCGTTGAACAAAGTCGGGAACGTTTTCGGGTCCTTCACGAAGTGCGGCAGCAACCCCCACCGCATCAAGCGAAAGCGCCGTTCACCCTCCGCGTCCAAGAGAACGACAGCAATCGGCTCGGTCGGCCGGATCCTGTCGCGAGGCGGAAAGTTCGGCGTGTCGCGATAACCGAAATAGGCGCGGACGGCCTCCGGTGGCGTGGTCAGATCGTAGCGAGAGCACATGGTGGCGCGCCGATGAGTCCCAACCGTTGTTAACCCAATGGAAACCATAACGACGCAACTCTGAAGCGAGCAGCGACACCATGATTCTGCCAAGGAAGAGAGAGCCTAGCGTGACCAGCCCGGAAATCCAGGAAGACGTGAGCCGCGACGCCATCGCCGCCGCATTTCAGAACGCCATGGCCAGCCATCTGCGCTCCCATGTCCCCGGAACGAACATCAACGAAGAGACCTTTCTGGCCTCTGACTATCTGAACCAGTTCCATGAGCTGGTGATGTTGCTGGAAGCGCTGCCGGTCGATCCGTCCGCGTTCGGCCCCGACCTGCACCGCTGGCAAGCCGTGGGTTATGAGGAGCATTTCAGCCGCTCCGCGCTCAGCAACAAAGACCTTGCGATTGCCGCCTATCGCCGGGCGCCCGAAAAGGTGCGCGAACAGTTCGATGGCGCGATTGCCCGTCTCCAGGCGGAAGCGCTGAGGGTGGTCGCCGCCGTCGGCCATTCCCTAGACAACGGGAACGACATCAAGATGGCCTGCTCGGGAGCCTCTTCGCGCCTGCGGGTTCTGATCGATGACGCCAACGCCATCGCCAACGGCTATGTCTCGCCGGACGCCGGCGACAAGGGCTCCAAACGCGGCCAAATCTCTATCGATACGCTGTTCCGGCTGCGCAAGCGCTAGCACCCGATAACCCTTGCGGGTACGGCCCGGCTAGATTTCACCATGAATTGGCGCTAGTCAGACCTTATGGGACGGCTTGCGAAACCTTTGGCGCTGCTTGTGTGCGGGCTCTTTTGGGCCAGTATGGGCACCGTGGCCCATGTTCCCCCCGCAAATGCGCAAATTCTTAATTGGTTCTTCGACCAGAAAAAGCCAAAGAAGCGCGCCCGCCCCGCGCCGCGCCGCAGCTACGACCTCCCGAAGATCTCCGCACCGAAGGACGAGGTAGTTGCGCCGCCGCCGCCGGACGACCGGCCCTACGACGAGAATCTAATGCGTCTGGCCGAAATCCTGGGCGCGGTTCACTATCTGCGCGAACTTTGCGGCGCCGGCGAAGGGCAGCTCTGGCGCGATCAGATGAACGAAATCCTGCGCAACGAAGGTACGACCGCCGTCCGCCGCGCCAAGTTGGTCAACAAGTTCAACGACGGTTACCGGGGCTACCGCCGGACCTATCGGACCTGCACCGAATCCGCCACTCGGGCCGCGAGCCGATTCTCGACAGAGGGCGCCGAACTCGCGTCCTCGCTTTCGCAAACGTCCGTGTACGCGAGCGCTCCGCAGGCACGGGCGCAGACGCCCCAGTCCGACGCCGACGCGAACGCCTCCCGAAACTAGGCCTCGCCCGGCTCTTGGCCGGCGGCCCAATAGGCACGGCTGCCTAGCGGAAGTACCGCACGC
>JARRPE010000129.1:4701-8850 GCA_037383205.1 Methyloceanibacter sp. | reverse complement strand
CCGCAGAGCCGGTCGCGGATATAGGTGAGTCGCGTCGGGTTGAGGCGATGGAGCGGGCGGAACGGCCCGTTTTCGTCCCACCATTCCTCGGAGAGTTTGGCGAATTGCGCCACTTCGCTGGCATCGAGCGTGGCAGGCCCGGTTCTCGCGGTGCTTTCTTGGGCGGACTTCTCTTGGGGCGCGGTCATGGGCGCATTGGCGGCGCGCGGCATGGTCATGTCAAGGCATGTCCCGCCGCAATGTCCGTCCCGCCCGGGTCATGGTCTGTTAAGCCTGTGCGCGATTTGGGCGGCGTCCCGGCGAAGCGCCGGCCCGCTCGCGCGCGCTCCTGTTGCAGGTCAGAACCCTTATCAGTAGAAAGACCCGAAAGTTTCGGCCGGTCCCGGATAGCGGGCCGGCCCTCTTCATGTGAGCCGGTATGTCTCTGCTTGTATTGAAATTTGGTGGCACCTCGGTCGCCGATATCGATCGGATCCGCAACGTGGCCGCGCACGTCAAGCGCGAGCACGATGCCGGGCATGCTTGCGCCGTCGTGGTCTCGGCCATGGCCGGCCAGACCAACAAGCTTGTCGCCTGGGTCGAAGAGGCATGGGGCTACAAGGCCGACGGCGACGGGAACGCGGACGTCTCCGCGCTCTACGACTGCCGGGAGTACGATGCGGTTGTCTCGTCGGGCGAGCAGGTCACCTCGGGGCTTCTGGCCTTGGTTCTGCAGTCCATGGGGGTCAGCGCGCGGTCCTGGCAAGGCTGGCAGATCCCCGTACACACGGATGAGGCGCATCAGAAGGCCCGCATCACAGGGATCGAGGTCGACAACCTCAAGGCTGCCATGCTCGGGGGCGAGGTCGCCGTGTGCGCTGGCTTCCAGGGCATCGCACCAAACAATCGGATTGCGACGCTCGGCAGGGGCGGGTCCGATACGAGCGCGGTCGCCCTCGCGGCGGCGCTGCAGGCCGATCGCTGTGATATCTATACCGACGTGGACGGTGTCTACACGACCGACCCCCGCGTGGTCAGCAAGGCGCACCGGCTCGACCGCATCTCCTACGAGGAAATGCTAGAAATGGCTTCACAAGGAGCCAAGGTGTTGCAGACGCGCTCGGTGGAAATGGCCATGCAATGGGGCGTGCCAGTGCTGGTGCGCTCCAGCTTCGATGCGCCGGACATGTCCGGCAACCCCGACACCGGTGAGGGGATTGGTACACTCGTTTGCCATGAGGATGAGATCGTGGAGCAGAATGTCGTCAGTGGAATTGCTTACGCGCGGGACGAAGCCAAGGTGACGCTGCTGAAAGTGGCGGACAAGCCGGGCGTGGCCGCGCGTGTCTTTGGTCCCCTGTCGGACGCGCACATCAATGTCGACATGATCGTGCAGAACGTGTCCGAGGATGGGCGCTCGACGGATCTGACCTTCACCGTCCAGAGCGGGGATCTCGACCGGGCGCTTGAGGTTCTGAAATCGGCCAAGGATGAGATCGGCTACCTCGATCTGCGAGGGGCGACGGACATCGCCAAGGTCTCGGCCATCGGCGTCGGGATGCGAAGTCATGCGGGCGTTGCAGCCCAAATGTTCAGCGCGCTTGCCGAAAAGGGCATCAATATCGAGGCGATATCAACGTCCGAGATCAAGATCAGCGTATTGATTGACGCCGCCTACGCCGAGTTGGCGGTGCGAACCTTGCATACCCTTTTTGGGTTGGACGGCGCTTAAACGCGAAAATAGGGCTACTCTAGCCGTTCAGATTGGGGAAGCTCGAGATCCGCCGGAAGGCGGGTGACCCGGGACGTATGGTTATGGCTGCATCCGTTGGCGCTCCAAGGCAGATGCTCCGCCGCCTTCGTGAGGTGATGGCGGAACATGAGAGCGCGCAGGCACGCCTCGACAAGGTGGTGATGCTGATCGCTTCCAACATCGTGGCCGAGGTGTGCTCGCTCTACCTGCGCCGCCGCGACGGCTCGCTTGAGCTCGTCGCGACCGAGGGCCTCAATCCGACCGCGGTGCACAACACGCATTTGAAGCCCGGAGAGGGGCTCGTCGGCCTTGTCGCCGAGCAGGGCGAACCGAAGCAATACGCCGATGCGCAGCATCACCCGGCGTTCTCGTTCCGGCCCGAAACCGGAGAGGAGATCTATCACTCCTTCGTGGGTGTCCCGATTCTGCGGGGCGGCCACACGATCGGTGTGCTCACGGTGCAGAACCGCACCATGCGCCAATACAGCGACGAAGAGGTCGAGGCGCTGCAGACCACGGCGATGGTCATCGCCGATACGCTGGCGTCGGGCGGCATCATTTCCGAGGAGGTCACGGCGGAGAAGGGACGCGATCAAAGCGTCCGGTTCGTCGGCCAGCCCATCTCGGAAAGCGTCGCCCTTGGGCACATCGTCCTGCACGAGCCGCGGATCGTGGTCACCAAGCTCATCGCCGAGGATGTGGAGCTGGAGCGGAGCCGGTTGCAGCAGGCCATCGAGGAGCTGACCGGCCAGATCGACGAGA
Organism: Methyloceanibacter sp.; assembly: GCA_037383205.1. Taxonomy (GTDB): domain Bacteria; phylum Pseudomonadota; class Alphaproteobacteria; order Rhizobiales; family Methyloligellaceae; genus Methyloceanibacter. The sequence continues at coordinate 6,356 of JARRPE010000129.1, read as the reverse complement.
TGATGGAACGGGGCGATCTTGCGCGCGCCGGCGAGCATCACGAAGTGCTCGAAGCCTTCCGCATGTTCGCTCACGATCATGGATGGCGCCGGCGCCTGGACGAGGCTCTCGCCACGGGCCTCACCGCCGAGGCCGCGGTCCAGCGCGTGCGTAACGACACGCGCGCGCGGATGATGCGCATGGCGGATCCGCGTTTCCGCGACCGTCTGCACGACATCGAAGATCTTTCCAACCGGCTGTTGCGGTTCCTGTCCGGCGAGACCGCCACGGCGTCGACCGGCGTGCTGCCGGAGGACGCGATCGTGGTCGCGCGCACGATGGGTCCGGCCGAGCTGTTGGACTACGACCGTCAGCGCCTTCGCGGTCTCGTTCTCGAAGAAGGCGGCGGCAACAGCCACGTCGCCATTCTCGCCCGCGCGCTCGGCATCGCCGCCGTCACCCATTGCAAGGGCGTCGTCGAGATGGTGGAGCCGGGCGATGCGGTGATCGTCGATGGGCAAGGCGGCGAAGTTCACGTGCGGCCGACGCAGGAAGTGGTCCATGCGTACTCGGACAAGGTTCGCTTCCAGGCGCGCAAGCAAGCCCAGTACGCGGCCCTGCGCGAGGTCCCCGCGGTGACGCTCGACGATCAGCGGGTAAACCTGCAGATCAACGCGGGTCTGTTGTTCGACTTGCCCCATCTCAAGCAATCCGGCGCGGACGGGATTGGGCTGTTCCGGACGGAGCTGCAGTTCATGATCTCCGAGACGTTCCCGCGGCTCGCGCAGCAGACGAAGCTCTACAAGGCGATCCTCGACCAGGCGGCAGACCGGCCCGTGGTGTTCCGGACCCTGGACGTTGGCGGCGACAAGGTCATCCCGTATTTCCGCGGCGGGGCGGAGGACAACCCGGCTCTAGGCTGGCGCGCGATCCGCATGGCGCTCGATCGGCCCGCCGTGTTCCGCACCCAGATCCGCGCCTTGCTGCGTGCCGCGCAGGGACGCCCGTTGCGCATCATGCTGCCGATGATCACCGATGTGTCGGAGTTCGAGGCCGCACGCGGGCTCATCGACCATGAAATGACGCTTCTGAAGACCCACGGGCGCCCAGAGCCCTCCAAGCTGATGGTGGGCGCCATGGTCGAAGTACCGGCATTGCTGTGGCAGCTCGATCACCTTTTGCCCATGACGGACTTCGTCTCCGTGGGGTCAAACGATCTCTTGCAATTCCTGTTCGCAGCGGATCGGGGCAACAAGCGCGTCTCGGGCCGCTTCGACTCGCTTAGTCCAACGGCGCTGCGCGCGTTCCGAAAGATTGTTCACGAGGCGGAGCGCTTCGAGACCCCGCTGACGCTGTGTGGGGAGATGGCGGGAAAGCCGTTGGAGGCTATGGCGCTGATCGGGCTGGGATTCCGGTCGATCTCCATGGCCCCGGCCTCGGTCGGACCGGTCAAGGCCATGGTCCTGTCGCTCGATGTATCGAGCCTGAAGGCCCGGCTGGACGGGTTGCTGGACCGCCGGACAACGTCGTTGCGCGAAGAATTGAAGCGCTTCGCCGTCGAAACAGGGGTACAGATCTAGGCGTCAACGCTTTTTGGGCTCGCGCGGCGGTTTTGCGAATCCGCTGGGCACGCCAAAGGCTTGCAAACTCTCAGCCATTGGGCTTGTGTTACTCTG
>JARRPE010000129.1:0-4684 GCA_037383205.1 Methyloceanibacter sp. | reverse complement strand
CTTTGCGGCTGGATCTGACACTATTGGGTAGGCTCCCCGGTCACTTGGCCGGGCGGTTGCGGCTATGCACTCACGGGATTGGAAGTAATGTCTGCCGGCTATGACGCGGAAGTGGCCGATCTTTTTCGGGACCTCAGAGCCGCGAGCAATTTGACCGAGGCGGATCTGGCGACGCGTATCGCGGCGCCCGTCGAAGTCGTGCAGGCGCTGGAGCAGGGCGCCATTTTCGCTCTGCCGCCTTGGCCCGAGACCTGCCGGGTGGTGAGCGCCTACGGCACCCTTCTCAACCTCGACACGCGTCCGTTGCTCCGCCGCATCTATGCGCAGCTTGAAGCCGGCGTGGTCGAACTCGCGCCCAAGCCCGTCCAGGACGTGCCCGTCATGGTTCCGCCGGCGGGTGCGAACCCGGCCGCGCCCCAGGGAGGGCTTGTGACTCAAGGCGGATCCGCTCCTCGAGGCGGGTTTGCGCCCCAAGGCGGACCTGCGCCCCAAGGCCGGCCTATCCCGCAAAGCCCGCCCGGGCCGCCGGCAGGCCAGTCGGCTCAAGGGTGGGCCAACGGAACGCCGCAGCCGCAAGGGGCCCGTCAAGCCCCGCAGCAGTCCGCGCCTCAGCCAACACCGGCTTGGCCGACGGCGCCGGCCGGAGTCCCGCAGCCTGGACAACCTCGGGCGCCGCAACAGCCATTTCCGCAGGCCCGTCAGCCTCAGGCGACACAGCCTCAAGCACCACAGCCTCAGGCGCCGCAGCCAATGCAGCCGCAGCCGCCGCAACCCCGATCCGCGCCGCAGCCGCAAGCCGCGCCGCAAGCGCCATGGCCGGGCGCGGCGCCACAGCCCGGTGCCCCGCGCCCCGGACCGCAAGCAGGTCCCAGTGCGCTCGACATCGGTTGGCCTGGCGGCGAGGCCGGAGGCCGGCCGGCGCCACAGCCTCAAGCCGCTCCGCCGCAACCACAGGCGGATGCGGGTTTTCCGGATGCAGGCTTTCCGGACGCAGAGTCTCCAGACGCAAGTTTTCCGGACGCGGGTTATCCCGGCGAGCCTCAGCCCTATCCTCAGCAGACGGGTTATGCGCCCGACGCCGGCGCTCACCTCGAGGCGGAGGATGCCAGCTTTCCCGGGGAGCCCGAACTCGAGTTCGTCGAGGAGGAAGAGGAGGCCGGCAAGTCTTCCAAGTCCCGTCTTCTGAAATGGGGCATTATCGGTCTGCTTGCCGTCGTGCTGCTGCTTGGCCTATGGATGGTGCTCGGCGGCTCCTCGGGGGACGGCGGCCTTTCGTCGGGGTTCGACACGTCGGATCCGGTTCTCGATCCCGACGACCCGCGCAGCCGCAAAGCCGACCGGTTGCCGAATAATTTCTAATCCTCATTCCTTGAGCCATGACCACGATTCCCGCTGAGAAGCTCAACAAGCTCGTCGCCCGTTGGGAGGCCATCCAAGGCAGTCTTGCCTCCGGCGCCGATCAGGACAGCTATGTCGAATTGTCCCGCGAATTCGCCGAGCTCGATCCCATTGTCGGGACGATCAACGCGTTGCGGGAAGCCCAAACCGAAAAGCAAGGGCTGCAGGAAATCATCGACGACCGCTCAGATGCGGACATGACCGCGCTTGCGGAGGAGGAGATCGGGCCGCTTAGCGAGAAGATCGAGACGCTCGAACACGAGCTCAAGGTGCAGCTGCTGCCCAAGGACGCGGCCGACGAGAAGAGCGCCATCCTGGAAGTGCGCGCCGGCACGGGCGGCGATGAGGCGGCGCTGTTCGCCGGCGATCTCTACCGCATGTATCAGCGCTTTGCCGACCGGCACGGCTGGAAGGTCAATGTCCTGTCCGCCAGCGAAGGCGCGACGGGCGGGTACAAGGAAATCATCGCCAACGTCACGGGCAAGGGCGTGTTCGCCCGGATGAAGTACGAATCCGGCGTGCACCGGGTTCAGCGCGTACCGCAGACGGAAGCGCAGGGCCGCATTCATACCTCCGCGGCGACGGTGGCCGTGCTGCCGGAGGCCGAGGACGTGGACATTCAGATCGACGACAAGGATCTGCGCATCGACGTGTTCCGCGCCAGCGGTCCAGGCGGGCAGTCTGTGAACACCACCGACAGTGCTGTCCGCATCACCCATTTGCCCACGGGCCTCGTGGTCATCCAGCAAGACGAGAAGTCTCAGCATAAGAACCGGGCCAAGGCCATGAAGGTGTTGAGTGCGCGTCTCTACGATCTGGAGCGGCAGAAGCTGGACGCCGAGCGGGCCCAAGACCGGCGCAGCCAGATCGGATCGGGCGATCGCTCGCAGCGCATCCGCACCTATAATTTCCCGCAAGGGCGGGTCACCGATCACCGTATCGGCCTCACCTCGCACCAGCTGCAGATGGTGCTGGAAGGCGAGCCGGCGCTCGACGAAATCGTCGATGCTCTCACGACCGAGGATCAGGCCAGCCAGCTCGCGGCCATGGAGGAGAGCGAGGCGTGAGCCTAAGCCTCCAGTTGGCCCAGGCCCGTGCCGCGCAGGTCTTGCGGGACGGCCGGATCGATACCGCCGCACTGGATGCGCGCGCCCTTCTGCGCGCGGCGACCGGGCTTTCCTTCGAAGCGTTGATCGTCAACGGCCGCGCCCCGTTGAGCCCACCTTCAGCGGAACGCTTGGAGGGCTACGTCGCGCGGCGCCTTGCCGGCGAGCCGGTTTCAAGGATCCGGGGAACCCGTGAGTTCTACGGCCGCGATTTCAAAATCGATCGGAACACGCTGGATCCGCGCCCCGATACGGAGACCTTGGTTGCGGCGACTCTGGAAGTGGCCGGCAGCGATGGCTTGCTCAGTAGGCCTTTGCGGCTCCTCGATCTCGGAACAGGGTCCGGATGCATTCTGGTGACGCTTCTCGCCGAGTTGCCCGAGGCGGCTGGAACCGGCACAGACATCAATCCCGGCGCTCTCGAAATGGCCCGGGACAATGCGGCGGCGCACGGGGTTGCGGATCGCGCGCTGTTCGTGGCCTCCGACTGGTTCGAGGGGCTCACGGGCCGCTACGACATCATCGTCTCGAACCCGCCCTATATCGCCAGCGCGGAGATCGCAGGGCTCGCCCCGGAAGTCGCGCGGCACGATCCACTGGCTGCGCTCGACGGCGGCGCCGATGGTCTCGACGCGTACCGGAGAATCGCCGCTGCGGCGCCGCAGTTTCTCGCTCCCGGCGGGGCGCTGATCGTGGAGATCGGCTACACCCAGGCCGAGAGTGTCGCCGACATTTTCCGGGCAGGGGGGCTGATCGTCGCGAACGATAATGTCCGGTTCGATCTTGCGGGCCGTCCCCGTTGTGTTTGCGCCAAGTTTTCGTAGGTCACCGCTGACCTGGACCGCCGATGTGCCAAAAATATGCTTGGAAAATCTAGATGTTCGGGCTAGGTTCTACGCAAGAAATCAGACTATATGGCGAGCCACAGCAGGGATTAGGCCTCGCCGGTTGCGTGGCAACACCGCGGATATCCTTTCAGAACCTCGATTGACAGGCGCCTCGCGCCTCTCGAGACGTTCAGGAGCCGTCGAATCGCAAAACAAGTTTGCCGGACCGACGCTAACAGCAGAGGCATTTCGCTTCGCGCCGGGGACCGACTGAGACAAGGCAGCAAGAAAAAGAACCGCCGAGAAAACTAGCAAGGCCGAACCGGCTTTCCGGGCGCTTCGCATGCTCGTGTCAGCCTTGGCCGATGACCACAAATCAGGGAGCGATAAGTGCGGCCTGGGGGCCGCCAATCAGGTGAATAAGGCTTATGAGGCAAGGACAGCAGAATCGCAGGGGTCGCGGCCGTAGCCGCAAGCCCCAGAACCCACTGGCACGGAACTACGAATCAAACGGTCCGGACGTAAAGATCCGGGGGACCGCGTCGCATGTCGCCGAGAAATATATGTCGCTGGCGCGCGATGCGCTGGCTTCGGGGGACATGGTCACGGCCGAGAGCTATCTCCAGCACGCCGAGCACTACAATCGCATCATCATGGCGGCTCACTCCCAGGCGGCCGGCGCCGCGCCGCAGGCGGGCGATCAGCCGCAAGGCCAGCAGGCCAACGGCAGCGGCGGTGGGGGCCGTCAAGACAATGACGACAGCGGCGAGAACGACGCCGATGAGGCTGCCGAGCCGAGCGCTAAGGAAGCTGGTGCATCTTCCGAAGGCCGTGGCCGCGGACGTGGCCGGCAGCGGCGCAATGGGACACATGCTGCCGCGGATGCTCAGACCCGCCCGCAAGCTCAGGCCGTTTCGGATGGCCCGCCCACCGCAGAGATCGCTGCGACTGCGGAAGCCAACGGCGCGGAGCAGCCCGCGGATGTCGCCGTGGAAGCGAGAGAAGGCGCTTCCGGCGCTGTGAGCTAAACGGACCCCGCGCTTCTCACGCATCCCGCAAGCAGGTACGGTAGCACTCCGCGCGATTTGAGCGAGGAGTGACATGACCGGTGCATCGCCCGATCCATCCGACGCCAAACCCGTCTCCACCTGGCGGAAGGTTCTGGCAGGTATCCTCGACTTCTTCACGATCTTCTTCGTGGCGGGTTATGTGATCGGCTATGCCACGGGCAATCTGACGGCGGATGGCTTCGAACTCAAAGGCGGCCCCGCCTTTCTCTTCTTCGCGGCCGTCATCGCCTACTTCGTCATGTTCTCAAAGTATCTCGGCGGTACGCTCTGGCAGCGTATCCTG
>JARRPE010000128.1:0-6493 GCA_037383205.1 Methyloceanibacter sp. | reverse complement strand
CACGACGCCATGTCACTGGCCGAATCGGGTGCGGACTATGTGGCCTTCTCAACCCCCGACGCGGACGCGCGCGAAGAACTGTTCGACACGATTGCCTGGTGGTCCGAGATTTTCGTGGTGCCCTGCGTTGCCTGGGACATCGCGGATGTCGGTGAGGCGGTGGCCTTGACCGAGCGCGGAGTCGATTTTATCGCGCCGCCCGCCACGATCTGGGACAGCGACGACGCGTTTACGGTCTTGCGCGAGATGGACGCGGCAATCGGCAGCATTCGGAGAGACGCATGAGAAAATTCCGCTTGGGTCTTGTCGCGCTGGCGCTCGCCGCCGCGGCTGGTATGGGCCAGGCAAACACGGTCCAGGCCGAAGAGAGCCCGGCCTATGTGGCTTTCGCCGCGGGCAAGTATCAGACTGCGCTGGAGCTTGCGCAGAAAGAAGCCGAAGCGGGCTCCAAGGAAGCCTACACGCTGATGGGCGAGATGTACGCCGGCGGGCTCGGCGTCACGCAGGATTATGAGAAGGCCGCCGACGCCTACGCCCAAGGCGCCGATCTCGGCGACACCAATGCCCAGCTGTCCCTTGGTCTCCTGACCGCCAAGGGGCTCGGCACGCGGAAAGACCTCCGGATCGCTGCCAATCTCTTCGAGCAAGCGGCCAATGGCGGGAACCCGGCCGCCCAATACAATCTCGCGCTCATGTACCTGCAAGGCCAGGGGCGCGACGCCAACGAGACGAAGGCAGCGGAGTGGATGACGAAGGCGGCCGAAAGCGGCAACACCCAAGCGCAGTACGATCTCGGCGCCTTCTACCAGTTCGGCCGCGGGGTTCCGCTCGACGAGCAGAAGGCCGCCGAATGGACCGGCAAGGCCGCAGACGCCGGCCTGTCCTCGGCCCAGGTGGAATACGCCACCATGCTGTTCAAGGGCCGGGGCGTGGAGAAGGACGAAGAAAAAGCCGCCGCGCTGTTCTCGCTCGCCGCCAAGCAAGGCAATCCCGTCGCGCAGAACCGGATGGCACGCCTTTATGCGAACGGCGTCGTCTTCCCGCTCGATCTGGTGGAGGCCGCCAAATGGCATCTGCTCGCGCGCAGCGCGGGCGTTAGCGACTTCAACCTCGACATCGTGCTGACCAAGCTGACGCCGGAGCAGCGGGCTGAAGCAGACCGGTTCGTGGACGCCCAACAGGGCGCAACGGTCAGCGAAGTGAAGCCGCTCGACGACGCTCAGCCCGCCACCGGCCTTGACAGCGGCCAGGGGCAAAGTCTTAAACCCAATCCGAATCCCAACGCGGCGGAGCCGCAAGCCGCGCCATCGCTGGGCGCGACCGGTACGACGCAGCCCAAATCGCAGACCACGACGCTCCCGAAAGGGACTCCAAAAGGCACACAATGAAGATCAACGGCAACGAGATCAGGCCCGGCAACGTCATCACGCAGAAGGACGGCCTTTGGGTCGCCGTGAAGACCCAGGCTGTCAAACCGGGCAAGGGCCCGGCCTACGCGCAGGTCGAACTCAAGAATCTGATCGACGGCTCCAAGCTCAACGAGCGCTTCCGTGCCTCCGAAACGGTGGAGCGGGTGCGCCTCGAGCAGAAGGACCACCAGTTCCTCTTCGCCGAAGGCGACATGCTGACCTTCATGGATCTTGAGTCCTACGACCAGATTCAAATCGCCCGCGAGCTCCTGGAAGACCGTGCCGCCTTTCTACAGGACGGCATGACGGTCATGGTGGAAAGCCATGAGGGTCGCGCCATCGGCGTCGCGCTGCCCGATCAGGTCACGCTCGAAATTGTCGAAGCCGATCCGGTCGTGAAGGGCCAGACGGCCGCGTCGTCGTACAAGCCGGCCGTGCTCGAAAACGGCGTCCGCGTGATGGTTCCGCCTTTCATCGAGGCGGGAGAGAAGATCGTGGTCGATACGAACGAAATCACCTACGTCCGCCGCGCCGAGGCGTAAGCACTAGGCTCGCGCCGTCCGGCACCCGCGCCGCACCGCATGCTCTTTAAGAGGCTGAAGGAGCCCCATGCCCGCATCCGCGTTGATGAACGTCATGATCGGCGCCGCCCGCAAGGCAGGCCGCAGCCTCGCCCGCGACTTCGGCGAGGTCGAGCATTTGCAGGTGTCCGTCAAAGGTCCTTCGAATTTCGTGACAGCCGCCGATTTGCGCGCCGAGGAGATCATCTTCGCCGAGCTCTCCCGCGCGCGGCCCGGCTACGGCTTCCTGATGGAGGAGCGCGGCGAGGTCAAAGGCGCCGATGGCACGCATCGCTGGCTCGTCGACCCGCTCGACGGCACCACCAACTTCCTGCACTCCATCCCGATCTTCGGCATCTCCATTGCCCTGGAGCGCGACGGCGAGCTCGTCGCGGGCATGATCTACAACCCGGTCATGAACGAGACCTTCACGGCGGAGAGAGGCCAAGGCGCCTTCCTCAACGACAAGCGCATCCGTGTCGCCGCACGCGCCGAACTCGCCACCTCGGTGATCGGCACGGGCATTCCCCATAGCGGGCGCCCCGGCCACGAGCGCTTTCTCGGCGAACTCGCCTCGGTAATGGGAACGAGCGCCGGTGTCCGCCGTACGGGTTCCGCCGCGCTCGACCTTGCCTGGACGGCCGCTGGGCGGTTCGACGGGTTTTGGGAGAACAATCTGCACTCGTGGGACATGGCCGCCGGCATCGTCATCTTGAGAGAGGCTGGCGGCTACGTGACCGACACGAACGGCAAGGACAAGATTTTCGATACGGGCGGCATCGTCGCAGGCAACGAGACGATCCATTTGAAGCTCTTGAAGCTTCTGAAAGCCGCAAATGCATCGGTCCCCTCGCCCGCCAAGGCCGGCTAGCCAAGCTTACGGCCGCACAGCACGCAGGATTCCCGGTTCAGCCGGGCGGAACTCCGCCTTTAGCTTGACGTTTTGCCTTTCAAACTAATCGGGTAGTCTTGGTTTTGAGTGAAACTTGCGCGAATCGCGCGAGCCCTTCGAGCATAGGATGCATGGCTGGAGGCGATAAACGGCCTCCCGCACGGACCCCATCACGTACCCATGGCACGCAAGACCTATCGGACTAAGCTTTCGCGCCCGCAGATCTTCCTGTGGCGCATGTCGCTCTTTCTGGTTCTGGCCGTCCTGCTGGCGATCATCCTCGATGGTCAGACCGGACAGCTGCGGACCAGTTTCATGGCCAATCCGGGTCTGAACGGCCTCATCATCGGCGTGCTTGTCGTTGGCTGCGTCTACGCCTTCCGCCAGGTGCTGCGGCTCTACCGGGAAATCAACTGGGTCAACAATTTCAGCATCACGGATGCGAGCACGACCAAGACCAATCCGCCCGTGCTGCTCCTGCCCATGGCAACGATGCTGCGCGACACAACGGGACATTTGAGCCTCGAGACCGGGTCGGCGCGGACGCTGCTCGATTCGGTCGCATCGCGCCTCGACGAACAGCGCGAGACCACACGGTACCTAGTCGGGCTCCTCGTGTTTCTCGGCCTGCTCGGCACGTTCTGGGGCCTTTTGACCACCGTCAGTTCGGTGGGCAACACGATCGGCGCGCTCGACACCAGCGGCGGCGAAAGCGTGATGCTGTTCGACCAGCTGAAAGAAGGGCTCGCCGGGCCGCTCTCCGGCATGGGCATCGCCTTCTCGTCCTCGCTGTTCGGCCTCGCCGGCTCGCTCATTCTCGGCTTTCTCGATTTGCAGGCGGGTCATGCCCAGAGCCGTTTCTACAACGAGCTCGAAGACTGGCTCGCCAACGTCACCGAGCTCCAGACCACCGATCCGGGCGACAGCGTGCCGCCGCAGCTGCGCTACGCGTTGATGGACATGCAGCGCTCCATCACCGATCTCGGCGACCGGGTGGGACAAGGGGGCCAGACCGAAGCCGCCGTGCACGACCTCGCCCAAGGGGTCGACAAGCTGATCCGGCAAATGCGCGCCGAACAGAAGGTGGTGCGGGAATGGGCGGACGAGCAGGCCCAGCAGCAGCAGGAGATCGCCACCGTGCTGCGTCAGGTCGCGGCCAAGCCCAAGGCGCCGACCGGCCAATGAGCATGACGACGCAAACCATCCACGCGAGGAACGCATAGATGGCGCTCGCCCGGGGCCGCCGCGGCCAATACCAGGCCAATCTCTGGCCCGGCTTCGTGGACATGCTGTCCACGCTCTTGCTCGTCGTGATCTTCCTGATGTCGCTCTTCATGGTGACGAACTACATCATCACCCAGGCCTCGAGCGGTAAGGACACGATGCTGTCGAGGCTCAATCGGCAGCTTGCGGAGCTGACCGAACTGCTGGCGCTCGAGCGCTCGCAGAAGGAATCCGCCGAGGACAACCTCGCCGCGCTGCAGGCGACGCTTCTCGACACCCAGGCGCAGAACAAGCGCCTGACCGGCCTTCTCGGCGATGCCAGCGGCGCTTCGACCGACGCGGAAGGACGCATCGCCGCGCTCGGCACCCAGCTCGATGAACAGCGCAACATCACCAATGACGCGCTCGCCAAGGTCGAGCTGCTCAATCAGCAGCTCGCCGCCCTGCGCCTCCAACGAGGCGTAGGAAGCGTCCGAGGCCAAGGACCTGGAAAGCCAGGAGACGATTGCCAAATTGGGCGAACGCCTCTACTGAGCACTCGCCTAGAAGGCGCAAGAACTGGCCCGCTACCGCTCGAACTTCTTCGGGGAGCTGCGCAAGACCCTGGGCCAGCGCAAGGACTTCAGGATCGTCGGCGACCGCTTCGTGTTCCCCTCCGACGTTCTGTTCGATCCGGGCTCGGCCACGCTGAAGCCGAGCGCCTATGGCCAGCTGGACAATCTCGCCACCGCCTTGAAAGAGATTGAAGGCAACATCCCCGCCAACATCCCCTGGGTCATGCGCGTGGACGGGCATACGGACATCACGCCGATCTCCTCGTCCACCTTCCCCTCGAACTGGGAGCTGTCGGCGGCGCGCGCCATCTCCGTGGTGCGGTATCTCATGGCGCGCGGCATTGCGCCCGAGCATCTCGTGGCGGCCGGCTTCGGCGAGTTTCAGCCGATCGATTCGGGCGGCAGCCCAACGGCGCTCGCCCGCAACCGGCGCATCGAACTGAAGCTGACGGAACGGTAGTCTACTCGGCGGCGTCCGGCGCGAATTGCAGCGAAGCGAGGCGCGCGTACAGCCCGCTCTTGGCGATGAGCTGCTGGTGCGTGCCCTCTTCCACCAGCGCGCCCCTGTCGAAAACGAGAATGCGGTCCGCGTTCACCACCGTCGAAAGCCGGTGAGCGATGACGAGCGTCGTCCGGCCTTCCATCACGGTGTCCAGCGCCTTCTGCACGAGGGTCTCGTTGGTGGTGTCGAGCGCGCTCGTCGCCTCGTCCAGGAGGAGGATGGGCGCATCGCGCAGCACGGCGCGCGCAATAGCGATGCGCTGACGCTGCCCGCCCGACAGCGTGATGCCGCCTTCTCCGAGCTGCGTGTCATAGCCCTCCGGCAATTCGGTAATGAAATCGTGCGCGAATGCCGCTTTCGCCGCCGCCTCGATTTGCTCTCGCGTCGCCGTATCCGCCCCGTAGGCGATATTGGCGGCGACCGTGTCGGCGAAGAGCGCCGTCTCCTGCGGCACCATGGCGAAGCGCTTCCGCAACACATGCAGGTCCACCATATCCACCGGCACGTCGTCCACGCGGACGGTGCCAGACTTCGCGTCGTAGAAGCGCAGGAGCAGCGCGAAGATGGTGGTCTTGCCCGCCCCCGACGGACCCACCAGCGCCACGCGCTCGCCCGGCTTCACCGTAAAACTCACGTTGTCCAAGGCCGGGATGTCGGGCCGCAGCGGATAGGTGAAGGACACGTCGGAGAAGGCGATATCGCCCCGCCCCGGCTCCGGCATCGGCGTCGGATGCGGCGGCGATTGAATTTCGGACTGCGCCTCGAGCAATTCGCCGAGCCGTTCGGCGGCGCCCGCGGCTTGCGCGACTTCACCCCAGACATCGCTGAGCCCGCCGACAGCGGCGGCGGCGAAAACGGCGTAGAGCACGAACTGGCCGAGCGTGCCCCCGGACATCGAGCCGGACAGCACGTCTTGCGCGCCGTACCACAACACGCCCACGACGGACAAAAAGACCAAGAACATGGCGATGGCCGTGAGCCCGGCCCGCGCCTTCGCCCGGTCGTTGGCCGCCTCGAAGGCCCGCTCCATGGCGCGGCGGAACCGGCCTGTGGCGGCCCGCTCATTGGTAAACGCCTGCAGCACCTTCACCTGGCAAAGACTTTCGCTCGCATAGGCCGACGCCTCGGCCAGCGTGTCCTGGGCGTAGCGCGACCGGGCCCGCACGGACCGGCCATAAGCGACGAGCGGCAGCACGATCACCGGAATGGCGATGAGAACGGCCAAAGATAGTTTGGGGCTCGTCACGATCATCATGATGACCGACCCGACAACCAGCAGCAGGTTCCGCATCGCCTGGGAGACGGCCGAGCCAGCGGCAGCCTTCACCTGGGTCGTGTCGGCGGTCAGCCGC
>JARRPE010000127.1:0-6144 GCA_037383205.1 Methyloceanibacter sp. | reverse complement strand
CGGCGGCCGGAGGGCCGGCCGCGGCGGTTGCCGACTCTAAGTGCCTTGGAAGCTGGTTTCCGCCGGCTTGTTCACCTCTTTCAGGTGAAGGATTGCTTCTTTCACCTATGGATCCAGTCCATCACCGCCCTGATCGATATAGGCGAAAATCGCCTCGCGCATCCGCGGATCCCAGAACTTCTTGATGTGGCCGGCGATCCCCGGAACGATTTCGTCCTCCTTCTGATACTGGAAGAACTTACCGATCTGGTTCGCCATATAGACGAGATTCTCGGGCTTCATAGACGCAAGGCTCTCCGTTGCGAGGGGAGGGGGCGGAAGTCTATTCCGCCGCCACCAAAGGTTCGGCGATACGGCGCGCTGCCTTGGACAGCTCCTCGTACTCCTCCTGCCACTCGGACGGCCCGTTCGACGGCGACACCTGAACGGCTGTCACCTTGTATTCGGGGCAGTTCGTGGCCCAGTCGGAGAACTCGGTCGTCACCACGTTCACCTGTGTCGTCGGGTGATGGAACGTGGTGTAGACAACGCCGGGCGCAACGCGATCGGTGATCAGCGCCCGCAGGGTCGTCTCGCCGGTACGGCTGGCGATCTTCACCCAGTCGCCGTCACGAACGCCGCGGTTCTCGGCATCGAAGGGATGGATCTCGAGCACATCCTCTTCGTGCCAGACAACGTTCTCCGTACGCCGCGTTTGGGCGCCAACATTGTACTGCGTCAGGATGCGTCCCGTGGTCAGCAGGAGCGGGAAGCGCGGGCCGGTCTTCTCATCCGTGGCCACGTACTCGGTGACGACGAACTTACCCTTGCCGCGCGTGAAGCTCTCGATATGCATGACCGGGGTGCCTTCCGGCGCCTCGTCGTTGCAGGGCCACTGCACGGAGCCCAGCTCATCGAGTTTCTCGTAGGAGACGCCCGTGAAGGTCGGCGTGAGGCGCGCGATCTCGTCCATGATCTGCGACGGATGATCGTAGTGCATCGGATAGCCCAGAGCGTTGGACAGCATCTGGGTGATCTCCCAATCCTCGTAACCGTTCATCGGCGCCATCACCTTGCGCACACGCTGGATGCGGCGCTCGGCGTTGGTGAAGGTTCCGTTCTTCTCGAGGAAGGTCGAACCGGGGAGGAACACATGAGCGTAGTTGGCGGTCTCGACCAGGAAGAGGTCCTGCACGACGACACACTCCATGGCGGCGAGGCCGGCTGCCATGTGCTGGGTGTTGGGATCGGACTGAAGGATGTCCTCGCCCTGGATGTAGATGCCCTTGAACGAGCCATCGAGCGCGGCATCGATCATGTTGGGGATGCGCAGGCCGGGCTCGTCGAGCAGCGGGCGGCCCCACAGCGACTCGAACAGCTCCATCGTCGCCGTGTCGGAGACATGGCGATAGCCGGGCAGCTCGTGCGGGAATGAACCCATGTCGCAGGAGCCCTGCACGTTGTTCTGACCGCGCAGCGGGTTCACGCCCACGCCGTTGCGGCCGATATTGCCGGTCGCCATGGCGAGGTTGGCGATCGCCATCACCGTCGTTGATCCCTGGCTATGCTCGGTGACGCCGAGACCGTAATAGATCGCGGCGTTACCACCCGTGGCGTATAGCCGGGCGGCCTTCCGCATCAGCTCGGCGGGGACACCGGAAATCTTCTCGACTTCTTCAGGAGAGTGACGGGGATCGGCGACAAAGCGGGCCCAATCCTGGAACTCGTCCCATTCGCACCGATTGCGGACGAACTCTTCGTCCACGAGACCTTCCGTAACGATCACATGACCCAGAGCCGTTACGACGGCGACGTTCGTGCCGGGCTTGAGGGGAAGGTGGTAGTCGGCCTTCACGTTGGGCGACTTCACGAGGTCCGTCTTGCGCGGATCAATGACGATCAGCTTGGCGCCCTGACGCAGGCGCTTCTTCATGCGCGACGCGAAAACCGGATGACCATCCGTCGGGTTGGCGCCGATCACCAGAATGACGTCGGTCTCCTCGACCGAGTCAAAGTCCTGGGTGCCGGCGCTTTCGCCGTAGGTGGTCTTCAGGCCGTAGCCGGTCGGCGAATGGCAAACGCGGGCGCAGGTGTCGACATTGTTGTTGCCGAAGCCGGCGCGGATCAGCTTCTGCACCAGGAAGGTCTCTTCGTTGGTGCAGCGCGATGAGGTGATGCCACCGATCGAGCTCTTGCCGTATTTGGCCTGGATGCGCTTGAACTCCGAGGCCGTGTACTGGATGGCTTCCTCCCAGGAAACCTCCCGCCACGGATCGGTGATCTTCTCGCGGATCATCGGCTTGGTGATGCGGTCCTTGTGGTGCGCGTAGCCATAGGCGAAGCGTCCCTTCACGCAGGAATGGCCGCGGTTCGCCTTGCCTTCCTTCTGCGGGATCATGCGCACGAGTTCGTCGCCGCGCATCTCCGCGCGGAAGGAGCAGCCGACGCCGCAATAGGCGCAGGTCGTGACGGTGGCCGAATCCGGCGTGCCGATGTCGATCACCGACTTCTCGTTGAGCGTTGCCGTCGGGCAGGCCTGTACGCAGGCGCCGCAGGATACGCACTCCGAATCCAGGAAGTTTTCTTCCATCGAAGGCGAGACCACGGACTTGAACCCGCGATTGGCGATCGTCAGCGCGAACGTGCCCTGCACCTCCTCGCATGCGCGCACGCAGCGGGAGCAGACAATGCACTTGGAAGGTTCGTAGGTGAAGTAGGGGTTCGAATCGTCGATGCCCGGGTTCGGGTGCTTCTGGCCGTCATAGCCGTAGCGCACGTCGCGCAGGCCCACGGCGCCGGCCATGTCCTGTAGCTCGCAATCGCCATTGGCCGAGCAGGTCAGACAGTCAAGCGGATGCTCCGAAATGTAGAGCTCCATAACGCCCTTGCGGAGCCGCTTCAGGCGGTCGGTCTGCGTCTTGACCACCATGCCCTCGCCGACTGGCGTCGTGCAGGAAGCCGGCGTTCCGTTGCGGCCTTCGATTTCGATCAGGCAGAGGCGGCAAGACCCGTAGGAGTCCAGCATGTCGGTGGCGCAGAGCTTGGGGATTTGCGTCCCCATCTCCATCGCCGCCCGCATGATCGACGTGCCCTCGGGCACCGTGACCTCGGTGCCGTCAATGGTCAGCGTGACGAGCTTCTCTGACTTCGATTTTGGTGTTCCGTAATCGGTTTCCGGATTCAAAGGCATCGGATTTTTCTCACTCAGCGGCCTCGAGGCGCTTCTTGTCGGCGCCGAAATCTTCAGGGAAATGGTTTAGCGCGCTCATGACGGGATAGGGGGCAAAACCTCCGAGCGCGCAGAGGGAGCCCAACTTCATCGTGTTGCAGAGATC
Organism: Methyloceanibacter sp.; assembly: GCA_037383205.1. GTDB lineage: Bacteria > Pseudomonadota > Alphaproteobacteria > Rhizobiales > Methyloligellaceae > Methyloceanibacter. The sequence continues at coordinate 2,830 of JARRPE010000127.1, read as the reverse complement.
TTCGAGGATCTCCAGGTTCGCCTCACGGTTTTCGTTGGCGACGATCTTGTCGATCACCTCCATGCCGCGGGCGGAACCGATCCGGCACGGCGTGCACTTGCCGCAGGATTCGATTGCGCAAAATTCCATGGCGAAGTGCGCCTGTTGCGCCATATCGACCGTATCGTCGAAGACGACAACGCCACCGTGGCCGATAAGGCCGTCGCGGGCCGCGAAGGCCTCATAGTCGAACGGCGTGTCGAAGAGTTCCCGCGGGAAATAGGCGCCGAGCGGGCCGCCCACCTGAACCGCGCGCACGGGACGACCCGAGTAGGTGCCGCCGCCGATGTCGTCGACAAGCTCGCCCAGCGTTACGCCAAAGGCGGTCTCGTAAAGGCCGCCATGCTTGATATTGCCGGCGAGCTGGATCGGCATCGTGCCGCGGGACTTGCCCATGCCGTAGTCGCGGTAGAATTCGCCGCCCTTGTCCATGATGATCGGCACGGTCGCGAGCGACAGCACGTTGTTGATGATGGTCGGCTGCCCGAATAGGCCGATATGGGCCGGAAGTGGCGGCTTAGCGCGCACTTCGCCGCGTTTGCCTTCCAGGCTGTCGAGCAGGGAGGTTTCCTCGCCGCAGACATACGCGCCGGCGCCGTCTCGAACCTCCATATCGAAGGCGAAGCCCGATCCCGCAACATTGTTGCCGAGCAGGCCGGCCTCCCGGGCCGCGTCGATGGCGGCGCGCAGGGCGATGCTGGAATGGGGATATTCGGACCGCAGATAGATATAGCCGTAGGTCGCGCCCACCGCGATGCCCGCGATCGTCATGCCTTCGATGAGCACGAACGGATCGCCTTCCATGATCATGCGGTCCGCGAAGGTGCCGCTATCGCCTTCGTCAGCGTTGCAGACGATGTACTTCTGCTGTGGCGGACAGTCGGCGACCGTGCGCCACTTGATTCCGGTTGGAAAGCCCGCGCCGCCACGGCCGCGAAGGCCAGACATCAGCACTTCTTCAATGATAGCGTCGGGTCCGACTTCCAGCGCCTTTTTCAGGCCGTTATAGCCATCGTGCGCCTTGTAGTCCTCCAGCGGGGCTTGCCCTCGAGCATGCCGGCCTCGATGAGGTCGTCCACCGTGGAAGGCTTGACCGGGCCGTAGCCGACTCGGCCTTGGTCCGTTTCCACTTCCACCAAGGGTTCCAGCCAGTACATGCCGCGCGATCCATTACGCACGATCTCGAGGTCGAGGCCGCGCTCCTTGGCCTCTTTCTCGAAGCGCTTGACGACGGCGTCGGCCCCCAGGGCAAGCGCACCGGAATCGCGGGAAACATAAATGCGGGTCACGCCTGTGCCTCCTTGAGCAGCTCATCGAGCCGTTCTTCATCGAGCCCCGCATAAACGTCCTTGTCCAGCATGGCAGCCGGCGAAGAATGGCAAAGGCCCAAGCAATAGACGGGCTCAAGGGTCACGCGGTTATCGGCCGTTGTCCCGCCCATCTCGACCCCGAGCTTCTCCTTCGCGCGCTTCTCGAGCGCGCGCACGCCTGAGGCCTGGCAGGATTCGGCGAGACAAATCTTGAGGACGCGGCGTCCCGGCGGCTGCCGGCGATAGTCGTGATAAAATGTCACGCAGCCATGCACTTCAGCCCGTGTAATATTGAGGGCATCGGCGATCAAAGGTTCTGCTTCGAGCGGAACGCAACCGAAAACCTCCTGCAACGCATGGAGGATAGGGAGCGTCGCGCCTTTCTGATCCTTATGCTGCGCAATGATCTCGATTGCGCGCTCGGACGTCCATTTTTCGTAGTTTTGCATTGCGCTGGATACTCTTTCAGCCGCCGGCAAAATGGACATTTATGATTGTGAAATCAATAAAGCAAAGCCGTTGGGGCATCGGGATTCCTGATTGAACGCGTGAGGACGCGCCGAGCAATCCCGAAGTGCCAGATTGGTTTCCACTATCCGTCAGGCGTCTGCGATTTCCGGCGAGGATTTGAGCGTCGCGACTCCCTCCAAGACCGGTCCCAGCTGCTTGGCTTCAACCACGAGGGCGTTGATCAGCGGCGTCAGGGGATTTCGGTGGGGCACGACGAGCCCGATGGAGTGTGTGACCACCGGATCGACGATCGGGATAGCCCGAACGTTTTTTGTCACGCCCAGCACTTCGGCGAGCCGTGATGGCATCACGCTGGTCCATTTTCCCGTCCGCACATGCGCGATGAGGACGATGACGGAGTCCGATTCCAGCCTCGGGACCACATCCGCGCCGACCGCCGACAGCTGAGCGTCGACGATCCGGCGATTCTGCATGTCCGGTGTCAGCAGGCAGAGAGGCATCTCGCCGACCTCCTGCCATGTGACGCTCTCCCGATCCGCCAGCGGGCCTTCGGCGGAGGTGAGCAGGCGATAGCACTCGGTATAGAGCGGCACCGACTGCACCCGGCCCAGGGGCTCGTTGTCCAGATAGGTCAGCCCGGCGTCGATCTCCAAATTTTCCAGCATGCTCAAGACCTCGATGGAGGTCCGGGAGTAGATTGTGAAGCGCACGTCCGGATGGTTCGCCTGATACGGTGTGGTCAGCATGGCCACGATCGGAAGTGCCGTCGGGATGGCGCCGATCCGCAAATGTCCCGCTAGGCCATGTTTGAGCGCATCGATGTCCTGGCGCATGGAGCGCGTGTCGGAAACGATCCGCCGAGCCCAGTCCAGCACGCGCTCGCCTTCCGGCGTGAACCCGCGGAAGCGCGAGCCGCGCTCCACCAGAAGCACCCCGAGCGTGTCCTCTAACTGCTTGATTCCGGCCGAGAATGTCGGTTGGCCACGCCGCTGAGAGCTGCGGCGTGAGCC
>JARRPE010000126.1:0-4727 GCA_037383205.1 Methyloceanibacter sp. | reverse complement strand
GATGTCGCCTGAGCCGATACCCGTCAGCGCACCGAAGCTGAAATAGATCATCGTGTCCGCCAAGGTCGCGCTATCTTTGACGGCGTATCCGGAAAACGCATTCTCGGACGCAGCGCCGATGAAGGCGTAGATCGCGGCGAACGCCAAGCCGATTGCGAGATAGAGCAGGATCGCGCCCACCACCCGGTGGTAGGTGACAAGCCGTGTTCGCGCCGCCGAACCCGCCGCTCCTGATCCAGGGCTGCCACGGGTGCGCAAAAGAGGAAGCCCCGGCGTTCAGGGGAGTGAAACGCCGGGGCTCGACACTCGCGGGACATAGGATAGACGGGGCATTGCGATTCCCGCGGCGCCTCACTGGGGGAGGAGCCCTGCCAGCGGACTGGGACGTATCCGCCATGACCCTGCACCCCGATTCAGTGGCTATGTAAAAATAGGAACTTCAGCTCGGTTTTCTCATCGGAAGTTGCGGCCGTTCTCATCGATTTTGACTTTCGCCGGGCCGCCCCTCTAAAGGCCAGCCAACCCTTCGAGCGCTGAACGAGGTCCAGGCCAATTGGCCTAAGCCTAGAGCCGCCTCACTTCGCCGCGTCATACGCTGCACGGGCCGACCGCGCTGTTGGCCCTGCGCTTCGTGTTGCTTTAGGACTTGTCGCGAAAGCGGCAGGAGAAGGAAAGAAGCATGGCTACAGTACTCGTGACAGGCGGCAATCGGGGCATCGGGCTCGAGCTGTGTCGACAATTTGCCAAGCGCGGAGACGACGTTATTGCCACCTGCAGAGAGGCATCGCCGGCGCTAAGGGAGACCGGCGCCGAGATCATCGAGGGCATCGAGGTCACTGATGAGACTTCCATAGAGACGCTTGCGCGTGAATTACAGGGCCTGCGCATCGACATTCTTGTGAACTGCGCCGGTGTTTTGACGTCCGAGAGCCTGGATGACCTCGACATCGACCGTATTCGCCGTCAGTTCGAGGTCAATGCTATCGCACCGCTACGGATCACGGCGGCGCTTCAAGATTGTTTGGCGCGCGGGTCAAAGGTCGTGATCATCACGAGCCGCATGGGCTCGATTGAGGACAACAGCTCCGGCGGGTACTACGGCTACCGTATGTCCAAGGCGGCCGTGAACATCGCAGCACGCAGCTTGGCGCATGACCTGAAAGATCAAGGCATCTCAGTGTTTCTGATCCATCCTGGCATGGTCGCCACCGAGATGACCGGGCATCGAGGGATACCTCCTGAAGAGGCAGCGGCTGATTTGGTGGACCGTATCGACTCTCTGGGCCCGGATGAGTCGGGCACCTTCTGGCACGCAAAAGGTGAGCCTCTTCCCTGGTAGCCGGTCTGGCGGGGGCGGGGCAGGGCTGTGCGCGCATTCCTCCAAAACGACCTGCATCCTCTCGGCGATCTCAATGTCCATCGTGCCTCCAGCCTGCAGCCGAGCGAGCGCGACCATGTGTCCCTATCTGGCGGCGCGATCGTTGAAAACGTGCAACTTGCGCCGCCATATCGCGTGCAGCACTCGACGGCACGGGGGGACATGACGTAGGAATCGGAACAGGAGCCGCTGAAGACGCTAGGTGTCACACAGACGCTTTATGGAACTCGAGCGTCGTGTCTGCCCCTTTCGGTTCGACAGGAGCCAAAGGGCCGTCGGCGTGGAGAGGATGGAATCTCCGGATTTTGCAGAGTGCATTTCCTCACCATGAACCTCCGTGGCGCTTTGAGCGACCTTCACGCGGCCATGACCCCCTGCGTCTATCTGGTCGGTACGCGGGGAGCGGAGCAGATTATTGCCGGCTCAGCGGCACAAAACAGAACACGATTGTGAGGCACGATGGCTGACTGGATTGCCCAGGATCTGAAGAAAAGTTCTGCAACGACCCAGCAGACCTCCGGTGACGATCGGCTGCAACACGCCGTCAGCGACAGGATTGCCATTGAAGCCGTGACCCCCGAACTCGATGGCGGCCGGTTTGCCGTCAAGCGCGTGGTCGGAGATGTCTTGACGATCGAGGCGGACATTTTCTGCGACGGCCACGACAAGATCGATGCCGTGTTGCGCTACCGCTTCGAGGCCGAACAGGACTGGAGCGAGCTGCCGATGCAGTTCCTCGGCAATGACCGCTGGAGTGTTGAACTCCCGCTTTCCCGGAACGGCCGCTATTTGTACACGATCGTCGCCTGGCGCGACCTGTACGCCAGTTGGCGCGATGAGGTCGGGAAGAAGCATGATGCCGGCCAGCCGATCTCGCTGGAACTGACCGAAGGCCGTCACCTGATCGAGGCGGCCAAGCGCTCCGACCGCGGGTCCGCGGCGGAGCGGGCCGATCTCGAGGCATTGCTCGAGAAGCTCGACCTTGCCAAGACCGACACCGACAGGCTCGTGTGTCTCACGGCCGCGCCGGTTCAGAAGCTCTACGCGAAGGCGGGTCCGCGCACCAACGTCACGGGTTACAGCAAGGTTCTACCTGTCTGGGTCGATCGCAAACGTGCGGCCTTCAGCGCCTGGTACGAGATGTTTCCGCGCTCGCAGTCCGGCGACGCCGATCGTCATGGCACGTTCGACGACGTCATTGAGCGTCTTCCCTATGTCCGGGAGCTCGGTTTCGACGTCCTGTACTTTCCGCCGATCCATCCGATCGGAAAGACGAACCGCAAGGGACGCAACAATACGCTGACGCCTGGGCCGGACGATCCCGGGAGTCCCTATGCCATTGGTTCCGAAGATGGCGGACACGACGCGATACACAAGGAACTTGGAACATTCGCCGCGTTCGAGCGTCTTCTCAGAGAGGCCAAGGCACATGGTCTCGAGATCGCGCTAGACTTCGCGATCCAGTGTTCACCTGACCATCCATGGATCAAAGAACATCCGGAGTGGTTCGATTGGCGCCCTGACGGCAGCATCAAGTTCGCCGAGAATCCGCCGAAGAAATATGAGGACATCGTCAACGTTCACTTCTATCGCGATGCGTTTCCGTCGATTTGGCTGGCCTTGCGCGACATCGTGCTCTTCTGGGCGGAAAAGGGCGTCCGGATATTCCGGGTCGACAATCCGCACACGAAGCCGTTTCCGTTTTGGGAGTGGATGATCCGCGAAGTTCAGGACAAATACCCGGACGTGATTTTCCTTTCGGAGGCGTTCACGCGGCCCGCTCCGATGAAGCGGCTTGCCAAGCTCGGGTTCACGCAGTCGTACACGTATTTCACGTGGCGCAACTCGAAGCAGGAGCTGATCGACTATGCGAGCGAGCTGACGAAAAGCGCAATGAGCGACTATTTCCGGCCGAATTTCTTCGTCAACACGCCCGACATCAACCCGCCCTATCTGCAGACGAGCGGGCGGCCCGGCTTTCAGGTTCGCGTCGTGCTCGCCGCGACACTCGCCAACAACTACGGCATCTACAATGGCATCGAGATTTGCGAAGCGCGCGCCGTGCCCGGCAAGGAAGAATATCTCGACTCCGAGAAATACGAGATCGTGGCCTGGGATTGGGAGCGCGAGGGCAATATCCGCGCCGACATCACCCTCGTCAATCGGTTGCGCCACGAGCACAAGGCGCTTCAGCAATTCACGAATCTCAACTTCTACAATTTGTGGAACGACCAGATTCTGTACTACGGCAAGTTCACGGACGATCTCTCAGACTTCCTCCTGTTTGCGGTCAATCTCGATCCGCACAATCCTCAAGGCGGAAACTTCGAGGTGCCGCTGTGGGAGTTCGGGCTGCCCGATGGGTCCGATATCGGCGTCGAGGATCTGGTGACAGGCCAGCGCTTTACATGGTCCGGCAAGATACAGCATGTGCTGTTGGATCCGGCCGAGCGGCCCTACGCAATTTGGCGCCTTCATCCGAAGGGGGGCAAATGAGCACGGCCGAAACACCCGAGACGCCGGTCGACGCGCCGATCGAGGTGCCGTCGGCGCCGGACACCGAGCGCGAGGAGACTCTGGCGATCGATCGCGCGGCTGCGGACTGGTACAAGGACGCGATCATCTACCAGCTGCACGTAAAGGCCTTCCAGGACACCAACGGCGACGGGATCGGCGATTTCGAGGGTCTCATGCAGCGGCTCGACCATGTCGAGTCTCTCGGCGTCACGGCGATATGGCTGCTTCCCTTCTATCCGTCGCCGCTTCGCGATGACGGCTACGACATTTCCGACTACCGCCACGTCAATCACTCGTACGGGGATATGGACGCCTTCAAGGCTTTTATCGTGGAGGCCCACAGACGCGGCATCCGAGTGATCACGGAACTCGTCGTCAACCACACATCCGATCAGCACCCCTGGTTTCAAGCTGCCCGCAAAGCACCGCCCGGTTCGCCCGAACGCGATTTCTATGTGTGGAGCGACACCGACAAGCGATACAGCGGTACACGGATCATCTTCCTGGACACGGAGACGTCGAACTGGTCATGGGATCAAGAGGCGGGGGCCTATTACTGGCATCGCTTTTATTCTCACCAGCCCGATCTCAACTTCGACAATCCAAAGGTTCTCGAAGAGATCATCGATGTCATGCGCTTCTGGCTCGATCTCGGCGTCGATGGCCTGCGGCTCGATGCTGTGCCGTATCTTTGCGAGCGCGAAGGAACCAACAACGAGAACCTCCCCGAGACTCACGCGATTCTGAGGCGCATCCGTGCGGAGGTCGACGCGCAGTACCCAGACCGCATGCTTCTCGCCGAAGCCAATCAATGGCCCGAAGATACACGTCC
>JARRPE010000125.1:0-4730 GCA_037383205.1 Methyloceanibacter sp. | reverse complement strand
GGGGTCGTCGGTCACCGGGACCCCGATGGGCTCGAGGCCAGCGATCTCGCCGAGATCGCGGCCGATAAGCGGCGACCCAGCCGGGTCGAGGCCGCCCGCGATTTCGCACCCCGGGGTCGCGTGCAGGGCGCGGGTCAGGGCCTGACCCATCCGCCCGGCCGCCCCTAGAACCGCGATCCTCATGTCACTCATCGTGTGTGGCGCTCTCGATGCTTTCGGCGTGTCGCCGTACTAGGACGGCTGACGGCAAAAATTGTGCGGTGCCGTTGTATGACGACCGGCCGCTTGTCACAAGTCTGGCAAGCTGCCAACGCCACTGGACGAACGTAGCGGCATGACCGGCATGACCCGACAAGAGATTCGGATATTGGCCGTCCTTCTCGGCGCGGGCTTGCTCGGCTGTGGTTGGCCGTTTGCCGCGGTGCAGGCCGCTGGGGGTCATCGAGAGTGCGTACATGCCCCTCGTCCTCGACAAATGCGACGACGTCACCCTGCCCGAGATGGAGGAGCGCGGCGCGGTCTTCCGGTGTCAGGGCTACGGCGGCATCGCAGTCCGCGTCGCGGAAGGCCATCTGCGCATGTTCGTGTCGTATCGCGACCGCGCGGGGGATCAGACCGCCGCCAGGCAGACCCTTCCCGCTTTCAACGCGACCGGGGAAACCCTGGAATGGCGCCTCGAGGATGGGAAACCATTTGCCACGATCCTCCGGTACCATCGGGACTCGGACGGCCTCAGCAGACGGTCGACCTTGGTCGTCACCAAGCTCGGCTACGCGGATGTCTGCCACGGTGTTAAGCTAGACCGAATGGTCGCGGTTAACGATTGATAAATGGGGGTGTTTCGATCAGCGCCAGGCGAACGCGATCTTGCGCTGGTTTGTCCCGCTGAAGTCCTCGGCGCCTTCGGCAATCGGCTTGCCGCCCAGCCTCAGGTAGAAATCGCAAGCGGCTTCATTGTCCGCGAGCGCCCAGACCAAGAGACCGGGGAGCCGCCACTCGCGGAGCTTTTGTCTCGCGCCGTCAAAGAGCTTTGTTCCGAGTCCCAACCCTTGATAGGTGGGGCAAAGATAGAGCTCGAAGATCTCGCCACGGTAGGGGCCGCGGCCGACGCGGCACCGCCCGAAGGTCACGTAGCCGGCCACTTGACCGCCAAAGTCGAGCACGAGCACGGAAGCCCGGCGTTGCAGCACGCGTTCCCACCACCCTTCACCACGGCGGGCAATCATTCGTTCAAGATCGAGATGGGGGATAATGCCCTGGTACGCCCCGCGCCAAGCTTCTTCGTACGCGGTCGCGAGTGCGGTTGCGTCTTTTGACCGTGCCGGCCTCACCTGAGCGACATCGACGGACATAGGGAAAGCCTAGCTCAGCTGTCCCCATCCGGCAAAGGCCCCGTTTGGTTTATCCCAGGTTCAAATAGCGTGCACGCACGGTCTTGGGGTGCGGATTTAACATGCGGACTTGGCGCGTGGTATCGCCTCGCCGCATGCCAGCGCGCTAGGCGGCGTTTTCGGCTTCCCGCTGCCGTTCGGCTTTCTTGCGGTCGTTCGGATCGAGATGCTTCTTCCGCAGGCGGATAGACTCGGGCGTCACCTCGACCAGTTCATCGTCCTGGATGTAGGACAAAGCCTTTTCCAGCACCATACGGATGGGTGGCGTCAGGCGCACCGCCTCGTCCTTCGACGTCGTGCGGATATTGGTCAGCTTCTTACCCTTCAGCACGTTCACTTCGAGGTCGTTGCCGCGCGTATGCTCGCCGACGATCATGCCTTGATAGACCCGCGCGCCGGGCTCGATCATCATCGGTCCACGGTCTTCGAGGTTCCACAGCGCGTAGGCAACAGCCTCGCCTTGGTCGGTGGAAATCAACACGCCGTTGCGCCGCCCTTGAATGGCGCCCTTGTGCGGCGCATAGCCGTGAAACAGCCGATTCATGATTCCGGTGCCGCGCGTGTCCGTCAGGAGTTCGCTCTGATATCCGATCAGGCCGCGCGTGGGCGCGTGGAAGACCAGGCGTATGCGTCCACCGCCGGACGGCTTCATCTCAATGAGATCGGCTTTCCGCTCGGACAGCTTCTGCACCACCGCGCCCTGGTGCTCCTCGTCGAGATCGACGACGACCTCCTCGATGGGTTCCAAGAGCTGGCCGGTTTCGTCACGGGTGAACAAGACGCGCGGGCGCGACACCGAAAGCTCGAAGCCCTCGCGGCGCATGGTCTCGATCAAGATGCCGAGCTGCAACTCGCCCCGGCCCGCGACGATCATCGAGTCCTTCTCGTCGGATTCGGTGACCCTCAGCGCGACGTTGCCTTCGGCCTCCTGAAGCAGGCGGTCGCGGATCATGCGGCCGGTCACTTTCGTCCCTTCCGTTCCCGCCAATGGCGAGTCGTTGACCCGGAACGTCATGGACAGCGTCGGCGGATCGATCGGCTGGGCCGCGAGCGGCGCCTCGATCTCCGGGGCGCAGATCGTATGGGCGACCGTCGCATTGGGAAGTCCCGCGAGCGAGACGATGTCCCCTGCGCTTGCTTCGTCCAGCGCGGCGCGTTCCAGTCCGCGGAAGGCAAGGACCTTCGAGACGCGGCCTTGTTCGACGAGGTTCCCCTCGTGGTCCAGCACCTTGACCATCTCGTTCGGCTTGATCTTGCCCGAGGTGATGCGGCCCGTGACGATACGGCCGAGATAGGGATTGGACTCGAGGATCGTTCCCAGCAGCTGGAACGGCGCGTCGTCGACCTCGGGCGGCGGCACGTGGCGGAGAACGAGTTCGAACAGCGGCGTCATGCCCTGATCTTTCGGCCCCTCGGGGCTCTCGGCCATCCAGCCCTCTTTGGCCGAACCGTACAGGACCGGGAAGTCGAGCTGCGCGTCGTTTGCATCGAGCGCGGCGAACAGATCGAAGATCTCGTTCAGGACCTCGTCGGGCCGCGCATCGGGGCGGTCCACCTTGTTGATCACGACGATGGGCTTCAACCCCATCTTGAGGGCCTTGGAGACGACGAACTTGGTCTGCGGCAGCGGGCCCTCGGCCGCGTCCACGAGGACCAGCGCACCATCGACCATGTTGAGAATACGTTCGACCTCGCCGCCAAAGTCGGCGTGGCCCGGCGTGTCGACCACATTGATGCGCGTGTCCTCCCAGACGATGGAGGTTGCCTTCGCCAGGATCGTGATCCCGCGTTCCTTCTCCAGATCGATGGAGTCCATCGCACGCTCGTCGACGCGCTGGTTGGTGCGCACGGCCCCCGACTGCTGGAGGAGGCGGTCGACGAGTGTGGTCTTGCCATGATCGACATGCGCGATGATGGCGATATTGCGTAGCTTCATGTTTTGATAGGTCTTTCGGCCGGGCGCGGGCGAACGCGCCAGCGGGCTGTTATTGCGGCGCAATATAGGGATTTTGCCGCCAACCGCAATGGGGGGCGGCGGACCGGTCACAGGTGCGTCGCAGACATTCGATATCCGTTGCGTGCGCGGTCGCCGATGAAGCACACTCGCGCGCCCGCCGGGCCGGCCTGCAGACCGGCGATGCGGCGCCTCACCGAAGACATCTCATGAAGGTTCCGCGATGACTGAAACGCCTGAACCGCCCTTCGGGGCCATGCCCAAATCTCTCTCCGGCAAGGAATTGCCTTCGTTCCGCTATGCGCTGGGCGATGCCCCCGCCAAGCAGTTCGACGGCGGCACGGCGAAGGAAGCCAATGTCAGCCAGTTTCCGGTCTCCGAAGCGCTCGCCGGCGTCTACATGACGCTGGAGCCGGGCGCGGTGCGCGAGCTGCACTGGCACGCCAATGCGGCAGAGTGGGCCTATATGATCGAGGGCCATGCGCGCGTCACCACGATCGATCCGGAGAACCAGGCCGAGGTCGTCGATTTCGGACCCGGCGACGTCTGGTACTTCCCGCGCGGCCACGGCCATTCGATCCAAGGCTTGAGCGACGGCTGCACCTTCATCCTCGTGTTCGACAACGGCTATTTCTCCGAATTCGGCACGTTCTCGATCACGGACTGGCTAGGACACACCCCGCACGAGGTGCTGGCCAAGAATTTCGGCCTGCCGGTATCGGCCTTCGCGAACTTCCCCGACCATGAGGTCTATATCGCCAAGGGCCCGGTGCCGCCGCCGCTCGATGAGTTCCCCGAGCCCGGCACGCTCAATGCGCCGCCGCTAACGCACCGCTACCGTCTTCTGGCGCAGGCGCCCGACCCGTTTCCCGGCGGCGAAATGCGGATCGCCTCGGAAGTGGAATTTCCGATCTCCACCACGATGACCGGCGCCCTGCTGACCATCGCGCCGGGCGGCATGCGCGAGCTTCATTGGCATCCGAATGCCGTGGAGTGGCAGTACTATCTCACGGGCACGGGCCGCATGACGGTGTTCGGCTCGGGCGGACGCGCCCGCACGGATGAATTCGCCGCCGGGGACGTGGGCTACGTGCCGCAAGGCTTCGGCCACTACATCGAGAACACGGGCGGCGAGGATCTCGAGCTTCTCGTCGTGCTGAACAACGGCACCTACGAGTCGATCTCGATCACGGCCTGGATGGCCGGGACCCCCGACCTTCTTCTCTCGACGAATTTCGGCGTGAAAGAAGCCGTGTTCGAGGAGATGCCCGGCGATGCGGTCATTATGCCGGAAGAGGAATCCTAGGCCGGTTAGCCCTGAAGTAGCGCGGCGCGTGCGCTGTCGGCGAGCGAGCGTGTCAAGGCGGCGCCCCTCATGGCGCCGG
>JARRPE010000124.1:0-4755 GCA_037383205.1 Methyloceanibacter sp. | reverse complement strand
GCCGGCGTCTTGCCTGCCGGTTTGGCGCGTGGGGGAGCTGGCGCAGGAGCGTCGAAAAGATCGTTCGCCTCTGTGGATTTGCGTCTCGCTGCGATCGGTGGAGTCCTCCTGGCCGGGGCGCGCTTACGCCCACGAAAGGCAGAGAATCAGTGACGTTTGGAACGCGATTCTTGCTCGCACGGAGACCCGGCATTTTCAAGGGGGAAGGGAGGGCTCCAAGGGGTGGGGCGGGGACAGACACCAGGAAACAAGGGCGTAAGGAACAAGGGCACAAGGGAACAAGGGAGCAAGGGAACAAGGACGCGCTTCAGCCGCCGATCTTGCCGCCGCCCTTCTTGGTGATCGCCACAACCGAGGGCCGAGGCGGCATGTCGGGCTTGAAATCCGGCCAGCGGGTCGCCGGATTTTCGAAGCTCACGGGCTTGTCGTTGTCGAAGGGTTGGCCGCCGTCGGGCGTTTCGTCGTCTTCGCCGTCGCTGTCTTTCCCATGGAAGTGTTCCACGCCATCGGTGCCGGGATGCTGCACGGCGACGAACAGCGTCTCCCCGTCGGGCGTGAAGCAGGGCCCGCAGAGTTCGGCGCCGACCGGCACCCGAAAGAACATATGAGGGGTGGGGCCGCCGACGCTGTCGGTCTCGAGGGCGTAAAGGCCGTCGGCTCGCATCGTACGCGGCCAGTTCGCACCCTGGTCCGTCGCCACCCAGAGCCTTCCCTGATCGTCGACGGCGGCGTTGTCCGGCGTCACGAACCAGCCGTCCGCAGATGTTGCGGGGTTCCAATTGGTCTTGAGCGAGGGCCTGTGAGGATCGCCGCAGAGCACAAGGATTTTCCACTCGAATTTATTCGCGGCGAAATCGCGGCCGTCGGGAATGATCTCGATGATGTGGCCGAACTTGTTGTCCACGCGCGGGTTGGCCTTGGCCTTGGGATGATCGGCGGTACGCTTGGTGTTATTCGTCAGCATCACGTACACGCGTTTCGTCTTGACGTTGGGCTGAATGTCCTCGGGGCGGTCCATCATCGTCGCACCGAGCGACTTGGCGGCGAGGCGGGCATCGATCACCACATCGGCTTGGTTGCCGAATTTGCCCGCCGCGCTCGCCTCCGCAAGCGCGCCTTTGCCATGTTCGAGCGCTATCCACTCGCCGGTGCCGTCGTCGTTGAACTTTGCGGCCGACAGTGTGCCGTTTGAAAGAAGCCGCATTTTCGCCTGCTTGTTGTCCTGTCCCCGGACGTATTTGCCGTCGCTGACGAAGCGGTAGACATACTCAAAGCGTGAATCGTCCCCGCTGAAGACAACAGCCCGGCCGTCGTCGCTGAGTACTGTTTCGGCGCCTTCATGGAAGAAGCGGCCGAGCGCCGTGTGTTTGACGGGTTTTGCCTTCGGGTCGAACGGATCGATTTCGACAACCCAGCCGAACCGGTTGGGTTCGTTGGGCTCCTTGTCCAAATTAAAGCGCGGATAGTACCGGCCCCAGACATATCCCTGGACGGGGAGCTTGTACGCCTCGAGCTTCTCCCGCTGCTCCTTGTGTTGTTCGCCGAGGACCGGCTGTCCGTCCGGATCGGTTTCATCCGTATAGAACGCAAAATGAAAGTTTTCTTCCGCCGTCAGGTAGGTGCCCCAGGGAGTCCTGCCGCCGGCGCAGTTCGCGAGGGTGCCGCGAAACCTCTTGCCGGACTTGTCGTAACTAGTTTTCAGGCGCGCGAGGCCGTGCTCGATCTTCGGGTCTGTCACGGGACCATCGACCGTCATCGGCGTGTTGGCCGTGATGCGGCGGTTGTAAGGGCTGTCTTCGACGACCCGCCACTTGTCTCCGTCCTTCTCGATCTCGACGACGGTAACGCCCACGGCGGACATCTCGACATCGACCATCCAGTCTTCGATCGAAGAGAGATCGACTTCCCCATTCTTGTGTTGGACACCAGGGAACATCATCGTGCTCAGGGCATATTCGTGGTTCACGCAGAGCAGCCCGCGTTCGTTGCCGTCACGTGTCTGCTCGCCCTCGATGAAGTCGCCGTTCCCGTCCATGGGAAAATAGGCGACGTAGTCGTTGTTGTAGCCGAACTGACGGTTCTGGGCTCCAGGGGTTTGCCGGTACGGGTCGAACGCCGGCGCGTCCGTGGCGATCGGATCTCCCCAACGCAGGAGGTATTGCGTGCGGTAGCCCTCGGCCACGTGGTGCGTTTCATCGACGCCGGCCTTCACCTCTTCGAATGAAAAACCCCGGGGGGTGAACGTCTTGGGGTCGGTTTCGGCGACCTCTTCGGGGCCACACCCGGCAAGCGACGTGGTTCCGAACAGCGCAGCAGCGGCACTGACGCCGAGCGCGCCCTTCATGACATCGCGGCGATTGTAGCGGCGGGCGATCACGTCGCCGATGGTTTCGCCGTTGATTGGCTTCGGGGAACCTACGTGCTTCGGGAAACCGCGACGGCGGGACATTTTCGGTGCTCCAGACAAAACTCAGCTCAACATCCGGTAGCGTGCACGCGCAGGGTGTCAGTTTTGCAAACATGCGTCGTCAGATGATTGCCGCGCGCACCTTTGCGGAGACCCATTCAGACACGGCGACTGTGGCGAGAATGACGATGAAGATAACCGTGACTTCGGCCCAGGCAAGGCGGGCCAGGGACGATTGAAGCTGAAGGCCGATGCCGCCTGCGCCCACGAGTCCGAGGATCGTGGATTCGCGGATATTGATATCCCAGCGGAAAACGGAGATTCCGGCAAATGCGGGCGCGATCTGGGGCCAGACGGCGTAGTCCATGATCTGCCAGCGCGAGGCGCCGGTCGCGCGCACGGCTTCGACTTGTGCCTCGTCGATCTCCTCAATGGACTCGTATAGCAGCTTGCCGATGAAGCCGATGGAGCGGAGGGCGATGGCGATGATGCCCGCAAGGAGGCCGGGCCCGATGATCGCGACCAGCAGCAATGCCCAGATGAGCGAATTAATGGATCGGGACGCGACGATGATCAGCAGCGCGAGCGGGCGGAGCAGCGCCGCGCTCGGTGTCGTGTTGCGGGCGGCCAAGAACGCGACCGGTGTGGCGAGAACGATGCCTAGCCCCGTGCCAAGCGTGGCGATGTTGATCGTATCCCAAAGAGGACCCCACAAGCTTTCGAGATAGGACCAGCGCGGCGGCCAGGCGCGCGACAGCAGATCGGCGGCTTGCCTTGGCGCGTCCTCCACGAACAGCCAGATCGTGTTCTTGTTCATGACCTGCCAGCTGATCACGAACAGGACACCGAGCGCGAGCCAGCCCAGCCAGATGCCCCATTGGGCGAGGGGCGTGCGCCGCTGCCACAAGAGTTGGCCGTCTTGCGTGGTCACTGGCATCACTGCACCCACTTGCGCAAATGGCTGGACGCGTATTCGGCGACAAGCACCACGGCGATGATCATGAGGAGGATCGCACCGGCGGTGTCGTAGTCGTAACGCGACATGGCCGTGTTGAGCGTGGCGCCGATGCCGCCCGCGCCGACAATGCCGATCACGGCGCTCTCGCGAAAATTGATGTCGAGCCGGTAGAGCGAGAGGCCGATAAGCCGCGGCATGACCTGAGGCTGAATGCCGTAGTTGACGACCTGCCACCATGTCGCGCCGGTCGCCCGGATGGCTTCGGCCTGGGCCTCCTGGATATCCTCGATGTCTTCCGCCAGCAGCTTCGCCATGAAGCCGATCGTGGCAAAGGACAGCGTGAGGAATCCGGCGAACGGTCCGAAGCCGAACATGGCGACGAACAGGATGGCGATGATGATTTCCTGGAAGGCGCGCGAGAGGGCGATGATGGACCGGCACAAGGCATAAACGGGGACCGGCGCGATGTTGCGCGCTGCGCCAAGCCCGATGGGAATGGAGAGGAGACAACCGACGACGGTCGACGTCACCGTCATGGTCAGACTTTCTTCCATGCCCAGCCAGATGTCCCGCGAGCGCGATGTGAAGTCGGGTGTGAAGAATCCTTCCAGGACGCGCCAGCCGTTGCTGACCCCGTCGAGCACGCGCTGCCAGTTCACGTCCAGCGTCGACAGGGCGGCGACCAGATAAAGGGCCAGCCCAAGATAGAGCCCCCAGCGGAGCCATGGGTTCCGGATAAGCGGCGGGCGGGACCAGCCGGCGGACGGCGCGGCGGGCCTCATGTCAGCCCGGCCATGCGTTCTTCACTGGCGCGCCGGTCCTCTGGAATCTCAGGCGTCCCCGTTTCTTCGTCCGTATGGATCTGGGTCCAGTCTTCCTCGCCGTAGATCTCGGTGAGCACGGCCCGATCCAATCTTTCAGGAGGCCCGTCGAAAACGATCTCGCCTGCGCTGAGACCGATCACGCGGTCCGCGAACATTTTGGCGAGCGGTACGTCATGCATGCTGATGATCGCAGGCAGGCCGCGCTCGCGGCAGACTTCACAGATGAGGCGCATGATCTGGCGGGCCGTCTTGGGATCGAGCGATGCAGTCGGCTCGTCGACCAGAAGCAGCGCCGGGTCCTGCTCCAGCGCCCGGGCAATGCCCACCCGCTGCCGCTGGCCCCCGGACATGTCGCTGGCCCGCTTGTCGACATGGTCGGAGAGCCCGACCCGGTCGAGCAGGGCAAAGGCCTTGTCCACGTCGCCTTTCGGAAAGCGCCGCAGAAAGGAGCGCCAGAAGGAAACGTATCCGAGCCGGCCGGATAGGACGTTCTCCATCACGGTCAGCCGCTCCACGAGCGCGTATTCCTGGAAGATCATGCCCATGAGCCGACGGGCGCGGCGGAG
>JARRPE010000123.1:0-4786 GCA_037383205.1 Methyloceanibacter sp. | reverse complement strand
CCTAGGAGCCGTCTTCTGGTTTTTCCGCCGGTAGCACGATCACCGATCCTTTGCGGATGGTCAGCGACAGCTCGCCCCGCTTGAGCGCCAATGCGTCCTCACCGAACAGCTTGAGCCTCCAGCCGCGCAAGGCGGGGGTATCCGCATCGCTCGACCGGGCAATTTGCTCCAACTCGTCGGTCGTCGCGATCAGCTTGGGCGCAACACCGTGGCGGCCGGCGGTCGCTTTCAGCAACACCCGCAGCAGGTCCATCACGGCCTGCGCCTCCGGAGGCATCGGCTCGCCGCGCCGGAGCGGGGGAACCGAATCTGGGTCGCGCGCAAGGCCCCGTTCAATCGCCTCCAGCACGGCGCGGCCGCGTGAGGATCTGGCAAAGCCGTTGTGCAAGGACCGCAGGGCCCCGAGGTCCTCGACGCTGCGCGGCGCTTGGCCGGCGATGTCGTAGAGCGCTTCGTCCTTAAGCACCCGTGAGCGCGGAACGTCTTGGCTTTGAGCCTCGCGTTCGCGCCAGGCGGCGAGCTCCATCAGAACGGCGAGGGCCTTCTGCGTCTTGATACGCATCTTGAGACGCCGCCAGGCGTGCTCCGGGTGCAGCTCGTAAGTGGCGGGGTCGGTCAGGACGGCCATTTCCTCGATCAGCCAGCTCGCCCGCTCGGACTTGTCGAGCTGAGCCTGCAGCTTGGGATAGAGGTCGCGCAAATGGGTCACGTCGCCCAGGGCATAGGTGAGTTGCCGCTCCGAGAGCGGCCGGCGGCTCCAGTCGGTAAAGCGGGAGCTCTTGTCGAGATTGCGCCCCAGCAGGCGCTTCACCAACATGGCGTAGCTGACCGCCTCGCCGAAACCGCAAACCATCGCCGCGACTTGCGTGTCGAAGATGGGGCGGGGCACCACGCCCGCCATATGGTGAACGATTTCAATGTCTTGGCGCGCGGAATGGAAGACTTTCAAGACGTTTTCATCGACCATGAGGTCGAAAAACGGCTTGAGGTCGATGCCCGGCGCCAGATTGTCGATGAGGACTTCCGTGTCGCCGCCGGCGATCTGGATGAGACACAGGCGCGGCCAAAAGGTCTGCTCGCGCATGAATTCGGTGTCGACCGCGATAAACGGCGCCTTGGCGAGGTCGGCGCAGGCCGCCTCAAGCTCTTCTGTCGTTGTGATGAGATTCATGGATGGCGGATATAGCCTAAGGAATGGCGCCTGGCCAAGAGAACTAATGGCCGGGGCGCCAATCGGCCACGCACCGGCGAAAGGGCCGGGCACTGCTGGCTGCGGGCTCGCTGGGGCCGGGAAAGCTTTCGCCTCCGCCTTGACAAGAGGAGCCATCCCGTGCGGTGTTCCGCTCGCCTTCGAGACCGGGGTCTCAGCGGCATTTTCATTTCTCCGCCTTTAAGACCATAGAGCCATGCACGCTTTTCGCACACACACTTGCGGCGCGCTTCGCAGCGCCGATGTCGGCAACACCGTTCGCCTGTCCGGGTGGGTGCACCGCATCCGCGACCACGGCGGCCTGCTTTTCATCGACTTGCGGGATCACTACGGCATCACGCAGATCGTCGCCGACCCAGATTCGCCGGTGTTTGCCACCGTCGAGACCTTGAAGCCGGAATGGGTCGTGCGGGTGGACGGCACTGTCGTTGCGCGCTCCGACGATACGGTGAACCCGAACCTGCCAACCGGCGAGGTCGAGGCCCGCGTTAAAGACCTCGAAATCCTGTCGGAGTCCGCCGAGCTGCCGCTCCCGGTTTTCGGCGAGCCGGACTATCCGGAAGAGACACGGCTGCGCTACCGTTTCCTCGATCTGCGCCGCGAAACGCTGCATGCCAATGTGATGAAGCGCGCCGAGATTATCTCGTCGATCCGCGAGCGCATGCGCGATGCGGGCTTCTTCGAGTTTCAGACTCCAATCCTGACGGCTTCGTCGCCGGAAGGCGCGCGTGACTACCTGGTGCCGTCCCGCGTGCATCCGGGCAAGTTCTACGCCCTGCCGCAGGCGCCGCAGCAGTTCAAGCAGCTCATCATGATGGCGGGCTTCGACCGCTACTTCCAGATCGCGCCGTGCTTCCGCGACGAAGATGCGCGCGCGGATCGCTCGCCGGGCGAGTTCTATCAGCTTGACCTCGAGATGAGCTTCGTCACCCAGGACGACATCTTCAACACGGTGGAGCCGATCATCCGGGGCGTGTTCGAGGACTTCGGCAACGGTCAGCCGGTTACGCAGAAGTTCCCGCGCATCCCCTACAAAGAGGCGATGCACAAATACGGCACGGACAAGCCGGATCTGCGCAACCCGATCGAGATGGAAGACGTGACCGAGCACTTCCGGGGCTCGGGCTTCAAGGTCTTCGCCGGCATGATCGAGAAAGACGAGAACGCCCGCGTCTGGGCTATTCCCGGCAAGACCGGCGGCAGCCGCGCTGTTTGCGATCGCATGAACTCATGGGCGCAAGGCGAGGGTCAGCCGGGCCTCGGCTATATCTTCTTCCGTGACGGCGCAGGGGCAGGACCCGTTGCCAAGAACATCGGACCCGAGCGCACTGAAGCGATCCGCACCCAGTTGGGTCTCTCCGATGGTGATGCCGTCTTCTTCGTGGCTGGCCTGCCGAAGGAGTTCGTCGACTTCGCCGCGCGGGCGCGCACCAAGATTGGCGAGGAACTCAAGCTGACCGCCCAGGGGCGGTTCGATTTCTGCTGGATCGTGGACTTTCCGATGTTCGAGTGGAACGAGGAAGAGAAGAAGATCGACTTCTCCCATAATCCGTTCTCGATGCCCCAAGGCGGACTCGAAGCGCTCGACACGATGGAGCCGGAAGAAGTTCTCGCGTACCAGTACGACCTCGTCTGCAACGGCGTGGAGCTGTCGTCTGGCGCGATCCGGAATCACAAGCCCGAGATCATGGAGAAGGCGTTCGCCATTGCCGGCTATCCGAAGGAAGAGCTGGAAGCCCGGTTCGGCGGTATGCTGCGCGCCCTGCAATACGGCGCCCCGCCGCATGGCGGCATTGCGCCGGGCATCGACCGTATGGTGATGCTGCTCTGTGGCGAGGAGAATTTGCGCGAAGTCGTGATGTTCCCGATGAATCAGCAGGCGGAAGACTTGCTGATGGGCGCGCCGTCCGAAGTGTCTGCCGAGCAGCTCAAAGAGCTCAGCATCCGGATCTCTTTGCAAAAAGCGAAGGGCTAACTTGCTGCGCTGAGGCTAGTCGTTCGGAACGACTTCCTTTGCGCGATCCAGGGCCTCTTTCGCGCGTCGCTCCAAGGATTCCAGATCCTGCTTCTGAGGGATGTCGCGGCGTCCGGTCTCAAGCACGATTTCGACCTGCTCCTTGAGCGTGGGTATCTGATCCTTGTCGGCAAGCGCAAGCAATTGTCCGAGGCTCTCGACCAGCCGGATCAGGATCGCGGGCTGATCCGAGCCGTGCTGCCGAATTTGACGAAAAGATTCCTGGACGATGTCGGCAAAGGTCGAGTGCGGTACAATGAGCCGCACGACACCATCAAAGTCCGTCCAGACGCATTGCGCCGGACCGCGGCGCATGATCTTCGCAAGGGACGTGGTGAGCCGGTCGATAACGGCCGTGGCCGTGAAGGGGTCGTTGATGCCCGGCGAAAGCGCCCGCAACCCGACCTCGACAAGTTGCCTTACGGAAGCTTCGAGGTCCTGGATCGATGCGCGCTCGCCGCCGACCACCACGCAGCTTTCGATCTGGTCGCGAATGTCGTCGTTCGCAGCATCCGCGGGACTGATCCATGCATAGGTCGATCCCTGGACGACGTGACGCCCCGGCTTGAATGAGATCTCGATGACCGCATCGGCCTCCTGTGCGATGGAGACCAGACCCTCGTAGTCGAGCCCCTGCACATAGCCATTGGCTTTCAAGCTGAGTGGGCTTCCGGTCTCCGATGGTCGCTTGTCGGGCGCCTTCTCGTACTTGCCTCCCGGCGGCGGCAGCAGGCGCAAGATGTCTTCGTCGAGAGCCTCGCCGACGCGCTCGATCGTGTTGTCCGCGATGATGGAGCGGGCGAGGTGATGCACGAACACCAGCAGCGCCACGAGGCAGAGCAGTACGAGCAGCGTTCCGCCGCTGACAGCGAGGTTCGGCACGTTCTCGACATTGCCGTAGGCGGCGCGGAGAACCAGTAGGAGGTAAACCACCGTCGCGAAGAAGAGCCCGAGAGTCGCCTGCGTGCGCCGGTCGGCCATGAAGCTGCGGATGAGGCGCGGTCCGAGCTGCTGCGCCGCCAGAGTCAGCACGACCATGGTGATCGAGATCACGAGCGTCGCCATGGTAATCATGGCGGTGACGAGACTCGTCAGGAAAGGCGGCGCCTCTTCGGCGCTGCCGCTGTAGAGGAACCAGACCGAGTTGTCGCCGGGGCTCAGGGGGACATGGACCGCCAAAATGGCAGCTCCGATCGCGACCAACACCATGAGAAGAGGCAGCGCCCAAAGGCTCATCCAGATGCGGTGCCAGGCTGTGAGAAGCCGTGTCAGCATCTGCCGTGCTCGGGAAGAAAAGATGATCGCCCTTCGGTCATCCCATCAGTCTTAAGGCAAGCAACGGCTTGGGCCAAGCAACCCAAATGGCCCAGCGTCTCCGTGCGGCCAGAGATAGACGGCGCGGCAGGCGTCGCAAAGTCGGCAAAGCTGCGATGACTGAGCAGGCAGAGCAGTTGGCGGTGGAAGCGCCGGCGCTTTCCAGCGAGCGGTTCTGACGGTCAGCTTCGGGATTTCCATCGAAAAACCCGAAGAATAAGGCTGCGGGGCCTCACTCGCGCCGGTTC
>JARRPE010000122.1:0-4829 GCA_037383205.1 Methyloceanibacter sp. | reverse complement strand
ATCGCGACCGGAGCGAGCACCGAGCATGACGCGACGTTCCAGGGACCACCCAAGCCCGGGGCGGGACGATGATGGCGGCCGCACCATTCCCGCGCAGCGTGACCGGCCGGCATGTGCTGATCGGCCTCGTCATCTTTTTCGGCATCATGTTCGTGGCCAACGGGCTGCTCGTGTACTACGCCGTATCCACGTTCAGTGGCGGCGATCGCCCGAACCCCTATCGCAGCGGTCTCAATTACAACGAGACCATCGCCGAGGCCGAGCAGCAAGCGGCCCTGGGTTGGTCGACGGACGCGGATTACGATGAAGGCGCGGGCCGGCTGACCTTGCGCTTCACCGATGCCGCCGCGGCACCTGTCACGGGGTTGTCGCTGTCGGGCACGGTTGCCCGGCCGGCGGTCGATTCCCACGACCGTACTGTCGCGTTCCGTGAATGGAACGAAGGAAGGTACGTGTCCGACGTGACGCTCGACCCCGGCAATTGGGTCCTCAGCGTTGAGGCGTCGAAGCAGGAGGGCGGTTCACCGGTCTATCGCCTGAAGAAGCGATTGATCGTTGCCGACGGGCCATGACTGAGGCTCATACCGCTCAGCTGAAAGATTCTGAGTCGCGCGCGCATCCCGATCAGCACGCTGAACCTTCCACCATGAGGCTCGCCGTGGAGGACATGCATTGCGGCGGCTGCTTGCGGTCCGTCGAACGCGCGGCCTTACGGGTGCCGGGCGTCGCAACAGCGCGGGCGTCGCTTGCTGCGAAGCGGTTGATTGCCACCTATGATCCGGCAACCACCTGCGAGGCCGACGTCATCGCGGCGCTGGACCGCGTCGGCTTCGAGGCCGCGCCGCTCGAGGCGTCCAAGCAGGATCAGGGGGATCAGCGCCAGAAATATCTGCTCCGGCGCGTCGCCGTGGCTGGCTTCGCCGCCATGAACATCATGTTGATCTCCATCGCCGTCTGGTCCGGCGAAGGGGGAGACATGGATCCGGCGCTCGCACAGATGTTCCGCTGGCTGTCGGCCCTGATCGCCCTGCCCACGGTCATCTATGCCGGCGAGCCCTTCTTCGTGTCGGCGTACGCCGCGCTCAAAGGTCGCCGCCTCAACATGGACGTACCCATATCGCTCGCCATCATCTTGGCGACGGGGATGAGCGTCTACCACACCATGCAGGCGAGCGAGCAGGTCTATTTCGATGCCGCCGTCACGCTTCTGTTCTTCCTTCTGATCGGCCGCTATCTCGACGAAGCCTTGCGGGTCCGCGCGCGCGGCGAGGCACAAAATCTCCTCAGCCTCCAGAACGGTATTGTGACCCTCGTTTCCACGGACGGAGGCCAGACCAAGGTTCCGGCCAGCGCGCTTCACCCGGGCGACCGGATTCTTGTCGCCGTTGGCGAACGGGTCGGCGCCGATGGCGTCGTGGTGCATGGCAGCGGCGAGGTCGACCAAAGCTTGATCACCGGCGAGACCTTGCCCGCCGCGGTCTCTCAGGGAGAGCAGGTTTATGCAGGCACGCTGAACCTCACCCGCAGCCTCGAGATCGAGGTGACGGCGGCAGACGACGCGACGCTGCTTGCCGAGATCAGCCGTCTGATGATGGCGGCGGAGCAGGGCAAGGCCCGCTATCGTGTCCTCGCGGACCGTGCCGCGCAGATATACGCGCCGGCCGTGCATGGCCTCGGGCTCGCGACATTCATCGGTTGGCTCGCCTTCGGCGCTTCCTGGGAGACGGCGCTGACCTACGCCATCGCGGTGTTGATCATCACCTGTCCATGCGCACTCGCACTTGCGGTGCCTGTTGTTCAGATCGCGGCGGCCTCGCGGCTGTTCAAGCGTGGGGTCATGGTCAAGGTTCCCGACGGTCTAGAACGCATTGCCGAGGTCGATACGGTCGTTTTCGACAAGACGGGCACGCTGACGCTTGGCGAGCCGCAGCTATTGGAACCCGAAACAGTTCCGGCCGAAACGCTTGCCGCAGCCGCGGCGATCGCCAGTGCAAGCCGCCATCCGTTCTCGCGCGCCCTAGTCGCGGCGGCGGCGCGCCTTGGCTCCGTCGAAGTGGTGCGGGATGTCGAGGAGACACCGGGCGAGGGACTGCTGGTCCAGACGGCGCACGGCGAGGAACGGCTCGGATCGGCAGCTTGGTGTGGTGTGACCGACGTCAGCGGACAAACGGCTGAGGTCTGGTACCGGCGCGGCAACGACGATCCCGTCTGCTTCCGGTTTGCGGATCAATTGCGGCCGGATGCGGCGGAGACCATCGCGGCGCTCAAGGCTCGGGGACTTGCCGTTGCGCTTTTGTCCGGCGACCGGGAGGCGGTTGTGGCGCGCACGGCCCAAGATGCCGGGATCGATGACTTCGTCGGCGAACTCAAGCCGGCCGGCAAGATCGCCTGGCTGGAGGATCGTGCCAACAAAGGCCACAAGGTGCTGATGGTGGGCGATGGATTGAACGATGCACCCGCGCTCGCCGCCGCCCATGCCTCCATGTCGCCGGCAACCGCCGCCGACATCAGCCAGCGGGCGGCGGACTTCATCTTTCAGGGGCGGGCGCTATCGCCGGTCGTCGAGGCGATCAACACCGGCTCCCGCGCCCGCGCCATGGCGTTTCAGAATTTCGGCGTGGCGCTAGGCTATAATGCGGTGTGCGTGCCGCTTGCGATGGCGGGCTTCGTCACGCCGCTTATCGCGGCCATCGTGATGTCGAGTTCATCCATTCTGGTGACGCTGAATGCGACCCGGCTGGCCGGAGGACCGAGATCATGACCGCCCTTGCTTGGCTTGTTCCCGCCGCACTTTTCCTCGGGGCCTTGGGGCTCGGGGCGTTTCTGTGGGCCTTGCGTTCCGGTCAATTCGAAGATCTGGACGGCGCCGCTTATCGCGCGCTGGAAGACCTTCCCCCGGACGACGACGAAGCACCCAAAAAGTAGGCGAGTTTAGCGCGGTTCGGGCTTGAGCTACGTGTCGTACCCGGCGCGTATCACTCCGCAACAGACCGACTATGGGCCGGCTCTTCGGTGATTTCCCAGCCCCGTGAGCGGATGATTTCAAGCTCGGCTTCGCTGGCAAAGCGCGCGTCCCAATCCGCAAGCAAAGGCCGCATCACGTATCGCCAAAGCGGGAACACGAGCGCGAACGTAGCCATGGTCTGGTAGCCATAGGGCAGCATCGGCACGTCTTCCGCCGTATCGAGGCGCCAGAACGGCTTGGTCGCGAACATGTGGTGGTCCGAGTGCCGTGGCAGATTGTAATGCAGCACATTCGAGAGCCGGTGGTAGCAGTCCCAGCTATGCCGGGGCCGGATCGGCGCATTCTCGGCACGGACGAGGCCGTAGTGCTGCACGTAGTTGATCAGTTCGTGGAAGAACCGCCCGAGCATGGCGGCCAATCCGAACAGCAACAGAGCGAACGGTCCACCAATCAGCGCCATGACGGCGATGATAGCGAGTGGCGCCGCAATGGCTTGAAGGAATCTGTTGTGGCGGGACCAGACGGGGAGCCCTTTACGGCGAAGCCGCTCCGCCTCGACGCTGGCTGCCTGCGCGTATTGTCCGTAGACGGCGCGGGCCAGGAAGGGGAACGGCCGCTCTCCACGGCGCGCCGTCGAGGCCTCGTCATAGCTACCCACCCGGCGGTGATGCACATGGACGTGGTAGATCACGAAGGACGTATTGAGGGTGAAGCCGAGTAGCACATGGGCGATGGCTTGAGGAACCCATCCCTGCCGGTGCGTAAGTTCATGACCGACCGTGGCGCCCACAAGGGCGAAAAGATAGCCGACGACCCAGATCGCACCGATTGTCTGTAACGGCTTCTCTGTGAAGCTTGCGCTTCTTGCGTACACCGCGAGCATCACGGCCAGCAGGCACATGAGCGGCAGCGCGAGGTAGAGGTTGGCGTTGTAGAAGGTGCGGGCCCCATCTCCTAAGCGGTCCAATTCCTCGCCGCTCAACTCGTCGGCGAAGGAACCGAACACCATGATCAGCAGGATGACCGCAAACGGCATCCAACCGCCGATCAACAGAGAGACGGACCCCAGTAGCAGCAGAATGTTTGCCGACGCATATTGCCCGGCGGCGAGAATGCCGGAAACCCAGGTCCGGCGCGTCTTCGCCTCGTTGGTAAACGAAACCACGACCTTGCTCTTCGTGCGCTCCCAAGTTTGCATGTGCGTGCTGTCCCTATGCTACATATCTGGACACTAGGGAAAAGCCATAGTTTGACGTCCGACAGCGCAGCGCCCGGTTGTGAAAAACATCCCTGCCGATTGGTTGCGGGGTGCAGGCTTAAGGCTGGCGTGAGGCGATGAGACGGGCAGGTCATATGCGAACGGTTCTGATCACGGGGACGTCGACGGGAATTGGCCATGTGACGGCCAAGGTCTTGGCATCAAAGGGCTGGCACGTCTTCGCCACCATGCGAAACCTCGATAAGAAGGGGCCGCTCGAAAAGATGGTCGCGGAGGATAATGGCCCTGGCCGGGTGAACTTCGTGGCGCTCGACGTCACCGACCCGGCCTCGATAGAGGCGGCGGTGGCAGACATTCTGTCTCAGACCGGCGGCACGCTGGACGCGGTCCTACACAACGCCGGAGTCGCAATCGCCGGCGCGCATGAAGACCTGCCGGATGCGGAAATCCGGCGCGTCATGGAAACGAACTTCTTCGGCGTGCTCGGCCTGACCCGCGCGCTGTTGCCGACCTTTCGTGCGCAGAAGCATGGCCGGATCGTCTGCATATCGAGCCAATCGGCCTTCGCGGGCCAGCCCACGAACTCGATCTACTGCGCCTCGAAATGGGCGCTGGAGGGCTGGGCGGAGTCCATCGCCTACGAGC
>JARRPE010000121.1:0-9107 GCA_037383205.1 Methyloceanibacter sp. | reverse complement strand
CGCCGGCGACGGCTGCCCGGTCACGCGGTCTCGTCAGCACGTCGCGGATCGTGGCACTGATCGTATCGCGCATTGTTGCGGGCCCCGAAACCACGCGGGCGCGGGTTAGCGCCAAATGCTCCCAGATCCAAGCAGAGTGCTCCTGATAGTCGATGAAGCCCGATAGCTTGGTGGCCACCGGGCCCTGACTGCCGGAGGGACGCAAGCGCATGTCGACTTCGTAGAGAGCGCCCTCCGCCGTCTGCGCGGAGAGCGCCGCGATCAGCCGTTGAGTGAACCGCGTGTAGTACTGCGGACCGGACAGGCTGCGCGCGCCGTCCGACTTCGCATCCTCTTCGGCATAGTCGTAGACGGTGATGAGGTCGAGGTCGGACGCGGCCGTCATCTCTTCGCCGCCGAGCTTACCCATCGCCAACACCGCCGCCATGCCGTCCGGTAACCGGCCATGCTGCATGACAAGTTCCGCGCCGACGCGACCGGACAGAGCCTGGATGAGCGTGTCCGCGAGCGAGGCATAGGCCTCACCCGCCTGCTCCGCCGAGATCGTGCCGGATATCACGCGAACGCCGATGAGAAAGCTTTGCTCACGGCCCACGATCCGCGCGCGGTCGAGCGCATCCTCATAGTCGGTCGCAAGCGCCAGCGTGCTACCCACCACGTCTTTGAGCTCTGCCGTGGTCGGCAAGTCCCCGAAAAAGCCGGGGTCCAACACGGCATCGAACAAAAGCGGCCGGCGTCCGAGTATCTTCGCAAGCCGTGGCGCTGTGCCCATGATGTCGGCGACGAGACGCAACAGGCTGGGATTGGCCGCCAGCAGCGAAAATAGCTGGAGGCCCGCCGGCATGCTCGCCATCACCTTGTCGAAGGTCGACAGTGCAAGGTCGGGCTGCGCGGTGCGGCTGAAGGTTTCCAGAAGGTTGGGCAGAAATTCGGTCAAGCGCTCGCGCGCCTTCGCGCTGCGGGTTGCGGGGTAGCGGCCTGCCTGCCAGGCCTTGATCGCTTCGATTGCCGCGCCTGGATTCTCGAATCCAAGCTCTTCAAGCGCCGAAAGCGAATCCGGCTCCACTTCGTCGCCGACAAGAAGCCCCGATACGGACGATGGCGGCTGGGGAAGTTTCTCGAACAGCGCGCCGTAATGTCCCTCCACGCATTCGAAACGTGCGGTCAGCGCGTCACCGAAGGCATCCGTGTCGGCGAAGCCGCACAGCCGCACGAGCCGTTCGAGTTCTTGCGGATCGGCGGGAATAATGTGTGTCTCCCGCGATCAGCTGCTGCGTCTGCACGAAGAACTCGATATCCCGGATGCCGCCACGTCCGAGCTTGATGTCGTGGCCTCGAACCGCGATCGCGCCATGGCCCTTGAAGGCGTGCACCCGGCGCTTCATCGCGTGGATGTCCGCTACGGCGGCAAAATCCAAGTACTTCCGCCAGATGAAGGGCGAGAGCTGATCGAGAAAATCCTCTCCGAGCGCTGCCTCTCCCGCCGCCACACGCGCCTTGATCAGCGCGGCACGCTCCCAGTTCTGGCCGAAGCTCTCGTAGTAGGTGAGCCCCGCGTCGGTCGACAGCGCGATCTGTGTCGCGCCGGGATCGGGCCGCAGCCGCAGATCCGTCCGGTACACATAGCCGTCTTTGGTCTGCTCCTGCAGCAAGCGCACGAGGTCGCGCGTGAGCTTCACGAAGAAGGCCGACGGCTCCACCCCCTCGGTGAGATGGGCCCGATCCGGGTCGTAGAACACGATGAGGTCGACATCCGACGAATAGTTCAGCTCCAGGGCTCCGAGCTTGCCCATAGCGATCACGAAATACCCGTCCGTGTCGGCCGATGTCAGTTTGCCCGCCTCATGCGCCTTGCGGAACAGATAGCGCACGGCGGTCTGAACGGATATGTCGGCGGCCTGGCTCAAGCCTGTCAGCGTCTCGGCCGTCGTCCAGACCCCACCGAGATCGGCGAGCGCCGTCAGCAGCGCGCTCCGCTTCTTAAAGCCGCGCAGCAGTACCGATGCATCGGACTCCGAGGCGACCTCTGCCATGCCCGCCTCGAGATCCGCACCGGCCTTGCTCAGCTGGGGATCGGGATCCTCTGTCAGACACGAGAGAAGGAGATCGGGGTTCCGTTCCGACAGAGCGGCAAGAAAAGGCGAACCCGAGAAGACTGCCGTGAGGAACGCGGCGACCCGCGGCTGATCGAGGAGCTTGCCCGCGTGCGTGGTCCCTGGATCTTCGTCAAAGGCCTTGCGCACGGATGCAAGAACGTCGGCGCCGCGTTCGGCGTCAAAGACGTCCGGGCTTTCGCAAATCCGCTCGGCGAACGCCGTCACGTCGGCCTCAGCTCTCCTCCTGGGGACGGTCTAACAGCCGTCTTAGCTCCCTGTGCGCTATTCTCCAGCGGTAGGCTGAAGACGACGCGTAGGCCGGGTTCGTTATCCTCTAGCCTAACGGTCCCACCATGCAGTCTCGCCACCGCCGCGACAAGGCTCAATCCAAGACCGCTACCAGGCTCAGAGCGGCTGGCTTCGAGGCGGACGAAACGGCTCAGCACACGTTCCCTCTCCTGCTCCGGAACGCCCGGTCCGCGGTCGCTAACGGCGATCTCCGCGATCCCGTCATGGCTCGACGTGCTTACGATCACTTCCGAGGCATGGCCGTTGGCCTGAGCCGCAGGCACCCCACCGTATTTCAATGCGTTGTCGATGAGGTTGGCGATCGCCTGCCCCAGAAGCTGCCGGTTACCGCGCACGGGGAGATGACAGGCGAGATCCACATTGAGGGCGATCCCCCGTTCCTCAGCCACAGGCTCGTAGAGCTCGGCCGCGTCGCCGACAACGGCGGATAGATTGAGGCTGTCGCGATCGTCGCCCCCAGCGCCCGCTTCCAGCCGCGCGATCGAGAGCAGCGCGTTGAATGTCTTCATGAGGCCGTCGGCCTCCTCGATCGTACGCTCCAGCGCCGCGCGATACGTCGTCTCGTCGGGCGGCTCGCGCAACGCCTCCTCGACACGATTGCGCAGCCGATTGAGCGGCGTCTTCAAATCGTGCGCGATGTTGTCCGAGACTTCTCGCATTCCGGCCATCAACTGCTCAATACGGCCGAGCATCAAGTTGAGACTTTCCGCCAGTCCCGGCAGCTCAACCAGACGATCGATGCGGAACTGAAGGGCCTTGCGGAACAGTACCAGGCAGGCGGGCGCGATCAGCTCGTCAGGATCGTCGCGCAGCGCAGCCGTACACCTAGGCCCCACAGCATGGTCGAGCGGATCAGCCGGGACAGCTCGCGGCGGTCTTCGATGTCACGGCCCACGATCAGACGATCGCCGCCCGGAAGCCGGAAGACGTTCGCGAACGCCAGCCGCTGTTCCATGCCGCCCGGCGCTGGACGGCTATAGAAGAATTCGACAGGCCCGACGCTGTCCCATAGCTGCGGCGAGACCGCGCTCAAGTTTCCCGCGAGTTGCTTCTCGCTCCGGTCGGCAACGAGATAGAGGCTGTTCCCCGGCGTACGGCTGCGCTGCGCGACGATCCTGACGAGCTGATCGCGCCCGCCTGCCCGGTACTGTTCCGCAAGGCCCTTCAGTTCCGCATCGATCGTCTGGTTGAGCTGCCGGGACAGCAGAACAGTCGTGTTCCAGTAGAGATAGACAATCGCGATGATGGCGGCTGCGCTGAACAGCGCGAAATAGGTCAGCGACAGGCGGAACGTCGTCGTGCGGAAGAGTTTAGTGAGCGCTGTCACGGATCGTGTAACCGGCGCCGCGGACCGTATGAAGGAGCGGCTGTTCGAAGTTCTTATCGATCTTCGACCGGAGCCTCGAAATGTGGACGTCGATGACGTTGGTCTGCGGGTCGAAATGATAGTCCCACACGTTTTCGAGCAGCATGGTCCGCGTCACCACTTGGCCCGCGTGCTTCATAAGATACTCGAGCAGACGGAACTCTCGCGGCTGAAGCAGGATTGCCTCGCCCGCGCGCGACACTTTGTGCGACAACCGGTCGAGCACGAGATCGCCGACCGACAGCCGCGTCGAGCCTTCTTCAGGCGACGTGCGCCGCGCCAGCACCTCGATCCGGGCCAAGAGCTCGCTGAAGGCATAGGGCTTAGTGAGATAGTCGTCGCCGCCGGCCCGTAATCCCTTCACCCGGTCGTCGACTTCGCCCAAGGCCGACAAGATCAGGACGGGTGTGTGGATCTCGTCCGTCCGCAGCGCCTTGATGACATCGAGGCCATCGAGCTTGGGCAGCATGCGGTCGACAATGAGAACGTCGTAGGCGTTGGCTGGAAAGAGACTCGGAAAGCATACAGAAGAAAAAGGGCGGGCGGCGCAGTTCGGGGGGAAAACCGCACCGCCCTCCATCAGAAGACGGAGAAACTAGCCCTTCTTCTGGGTAAGCGCTACGAAGCGCGACTGGTCACCAGTCTTGACCTGCATCAGGACCTTAACCTTGTCCTTGTCTCCCTTGGCCGACTCGGTCGCCTTGGCAAGACCCTTGGCGACGTCGCTCGGGGTCGAGACATCGACGCCGGCGACCTGGAGAATAATGTCGCCGGGTTTCAAGCCCTTGTCCGCGGCGTCGCTGTCGGAGTCGACGTCAACGATGACGACGCCCTCCTCACCGGCGCCCGGAATCTTGGCGGCAGGCGCGAGCGACAGACCGAGCTTTTCCATCTGCTCGCTCTCGTCGGCCGGCTCTTCCTTTTGGAGCGAGGCCAGCTTCTTGGCGCTCGGGAACGAGCCCAGAGTCATGTCGACTTCGCGCTTGTCGCCGTAGCGGACGATCGCAAGCTTCACCATGGAGTCGGGCTCGAGGTCGGCGATCTTGCGAGCAAGGTCGCGCGAGTCTTTCACTTCGGCACCGTTGACCTCGACGATGACGTCGCCGGCCTTGATGTCTTCCTTGGACGCGGGACCATCCTCGGTCACCTTGGTGATCATGGCGCCCTTCGGCTCAGACAGTCCGACCGAGTCCGCGATGTCGTCGTTCACGTTCTGAATAACGACACCAAGCCAACCGCGATCGACGCTGCCGTCGTCTTTCAGGTCAGCAACGACCTGCTTGACGAGAGCGGCCGGCACGGCAAACGCAATACCAACATTGCCGCCGGACGGCGAGAAGATCGCCGTGTTGACGCCGATCACATTGCCGTCGAGGTCGAAGCTCGGACCGCCGGAGTTGCCGCGGTTCACGGCGGCGTCGATCTGGAGATAGTCATAGGGTCCAGAACCGATGTCGCGGTTGTGCGCCGAGATGATGCCGGCCGTCACAGTACCGCCAAGCCCGAACGGATTGCCGACCGCAAGCACCCAATCGCCGACGCGCGGGTCCTTTTCGGACAAACTCACGAACGGGAACTTCTTGTCCGTATCCTCGGTCACCTTGACGAGGGCAAGGTCCGTGCGCGGATCGCTACCGATCAGCTTTGCATCGAACTTCTCACCGTCTTCCATGGTGACGGTGATGTCGTCCGCGTCTTCGACAACGTGGTTGTTCGTGACGATATAGCCGTCGTCGGAGATGAAGAAGCCAGACCCCTGAGCAAGACTCGGAGAATGCTTCGAGGGCGGCTTCGGCATCCCCTTGCGGAACTGATTGAAGAAGTCGTGCAGCGGGTTGTCCTCGGGCACGTCCGGAAGGCCTGGAATGGGCGACTCATCGTTCTCCGCCGTCCGGATCTCGCCCTTCACATTGATGCTGACAACGGCGGGCTTCACCTTCTGTACGAGATCGGCGAAGGAAAGCGGCGCGCGGCCGTAGGGCGTCTCGATGGTCTGCTGCGTCTGGGCCGTCTCGGCGACCGCCAGCGGTACACTCGGGTTGAACGAAAGTCCGATCGCTCCGGCGGCGACCAGCGCGGTTGCGGCGAGGAGCACGGGCCTCCGCGCGAGTTTCCGCGGCCGCTTGCTCTCGTTCGCTGCTGGGTTCGTATCAGTTGTCATTCGTTTCCCCTCTCTTGGGACGGCAAAAGTGTTCCGGCGATGCTCCGAAAGGCCAGAGCGATCATGTGAGAGTCGGAATATAGGGAGCCGCCAATTACGCCGCGGTTTCGACGGCATTAATTATCGGTAAGGTTGGAAAGACGCGGACGGCGTTGGAAAGAAAGGCGATTAGGGCTTGTCGCCGGCCTTGGGTCCGTCCTCATTGAGGAGGCGGTCCAACTGCGCCTGTTCGCTCGGGGTCAAGGCCCGCGGCGTCGCTGCAGCGGTGGCCCGGCGAATATAGCCGTAGAGAATGCCGACGATGGCGAGGAGTAGAAGAATGGGCGTCGCCAGCCAGAGCAGCCACGTATGGGAGGTGAAGCGGGGCTTCAGCAGCACGAAATCCCCGTAGCGCGAAACCACGAAGGCGATGATCTCGTCGTCGCTGTCGCCCGCCTTGAGCCGTTCGCGCACAAGCACGCGCAAATCCTTCGCCAAGGGCGCATCCGAATCGTCGATGGACTGATTCTGGCAGACGAGGCAGCGCAAGCCCGCCGACAGCGCCCGCGCCCGCGCCTCGAGCGCCGGATCGTCCAGCACCTCGTCCGGCTGCACCGCATGGAGGCTCGGCGCGCCGAGCGCGAAAAATGCGAAAAACGCAGCGAGCAGAAAGGCGGGGACTCTCATCCTCACTTGCCCGCCGCCGCGGCCGGTTGCGCTTTTGCCTTGGCGCGTTTGGGCGCCCCGACGCGCAGGCGCCGGTCCGACAGCGAGACGCCTCCGCCGAAGAACATCAGCAAGGCGCCGAGCCAGATCAGGCGGACCATTGGATTGAAGTAGACGCGTACGCTGTAGGCTCCATCCTTCAGCGGGTCGCCAAGCACGATATACAGATCGCCGCGCCAGCTATTGTGGATCCCCGCCTCGGTCGTGGCGCTCTTCTCGACCGCGTAGGACCGCTTCGACGGAATGAGCGTTGTGACCGGCTGCCCGCCGCGCGTCACTTCGAACATTCCGACGAGTTCCGAATAGTTCGGTCCCTGCCGTTCCTTCACGCCTTCGAAGGTGAGCGCGTAACCGGCGATCTCGATGCTGCTACCCGGCGCCAGCGCCTCGATCCGTTCGCTGCGCCACGCCGTTGTCGCCACGAGCCCCAACACCATCACGCCCACCCCGGCATGGGCGAGTGCCGTACCGTAAGCGGCGCGCGGCAGATTGCGCATGCGGCGCCAGCTCTCGGACCAGCGCACCTCGAAGAGCTTGGACCGTGTGGCGATCTCGGTTGCGGCGCCGACGATGAGCCACAGACCGAGGCCGATCCCAAGCGGCGCCAGCCAAGGGCCGCTCCCGTGCACCGCCAGCACGGCGATAATCGCAGCCACGCTGACGATCGCCGCCACCATGAGCCGTTGCGCGGCGGCGAGAAGGTCACCGCGTTTCCAGGCAAGCAGCGGACCAAACGGCACTGCAATGAGGAGCGGCACGATCAGCGGCACGAAGGTGAGGTTGAAGAACGGCGCGCCGACGGAGATCTTCTCGCCGGTGACCGATTCCAAGGCCAAGGGATAGAGCGTGCCGACAAATACAGCCGCGCAGGCCACGGTGAGCAGAAGATTGTTGAGAACCAACGCACCCTCGCGGCTGATTGGCGCGAACAACCCGCCTTGAGACAGAAGCGGCGCGCGCCAGGCGAACAGCGCGAGTGACCCGCCGATAAAGACCGCCATGATGCCGAGGATGAACACGCCGCGTGCCGGGTCCACCGCGAAGGCATGGACGGAGGTGAGCACGCCCGAGCGCACCAGGAACGTCCCCATCAGGCTCAAGGAGAAGGTGATGATGGCGAGCAGGATCGTCCAGACCTTCAACGCATCGCGCTTCTCCATCACCAGCGCCGAGTGCAGCAGCGCGGTCCCGGCAAGCCACGGCATGAAGGACGCATTCTCGACCGGGTCCCAGAACCAGAAGCCGCCCCAGCCGAGTTCGTAATAGGCCCACCATGAACCCATCGCGATGCCGAGGGTCAGACACATCCAGGCCGCCAGCGTCCAGGGGCGCACCCACCGTGCCCAAGCCGCATCGATGCGCCCGTCGATCAGTGCGGCAACGGCGAAGGAAAACGCCATGGAGAAACCCACATAGCCCGCATAGAGGAACGGCGGGTGAAACGCGAGCGCCGGGTCTTGCAGGACAGGATTGAGCCCCTGACCGTCGAACGGCGCGGGATCGACCCGCAAGAACGGGTTGGAGGTAAGGACGATGAAGAGCAGAAACGCGACGGCAATCGAGCCTTGGACCGCGAGCACGTTCGCCTGCAGCCGGCGGGGAAGGTTCGCGCCGAAGGTCGCGACTGCGGCACCGAACAGCGCCAGGATCAGGACCCACAGGACCATCGAGCCTTCATGGTTCCCCCAGACGCCTGAGATCTTGTAGAGCATCGGCTTCGCCGAATGCGAGTTCTGCCACACGTTCAGGACCGAGAAATCGGACGTGACGTAGGCGACCGTCAGCGCCGCGAAGGCGATGCAGACGAGGAGAAACTGGATCTGCGCGGCCGGCACCGCGACCGCCGCGAGACGCGGATCGTTGAAGCGTGTGCCCAGGATCGGCAACACCATCTGAACGATGGCAACGCCAAGCGCGAGAATGAGAGCGTAATGTCCTGTCTCCGCGATCATTGCGTCGTGACCTTCCCGGCGGCGCCGGTTGCTTCGCCTTCCCGCCAGATACCTTTTTCTTTCAGCTTCGCGGCGACCTCCGGCGGCATGTAATTCTCGTCATGCTTGGCGAGCACGTTGTCGGCCTTGAAAGTTCCATCGGGCATCACGGCGCCTTCGGTCACGACTCCCTGCCCCTCCCGGAAAAGGTCCGGCAGCACGCCGGTGTAGGTCACCGGCATAACCTTTGCGCCGTCTGTCACCGAGAAATGGACTGTCGTGCCTTGGTCCCGCCGGACACTGCCGGTTTCCACCAGTCCGCCGAGCCGAATGCGCTGCCCCGGTGCGACCTGCATCTCGGCGATGTCGCTTGGGCTGTAGAAGAAGACGATCGAATCCCGCATGGCATACAGAACGAGGCCCACCGCCACGCCCACGACAACACGGCACGTTCCGATCACACCCCCTCTGCGCTGGTTCCGCGGCAGGCCGACAATCCGAGGTCCGCAGCGAGCGTTTCGAGGCGTCCGATTGCGGGC
>JARRPE010000120.1:0-5531 GCA_037383205.1 Methyloceanibacter sp. | reverse complement strand
CTCGCAAAGCCAACGAGCAAGCTTGGCCCCGCGGCCGCTGATGTTCGCTTGCGCCACGATGCACCGACCGAAGTCCGCGAAACTCACTTCGCCAGGCGGGAGCAAATCAAGGGCCGGAAATATCAAGCGGCAGGTGTCTCGCGCTGCGCGATGGATCTTTTTCTCTGTGTTGCCGGAGAGCGATTCTGCATGTCGACGAAAGACCCGGAAGACGGCTCCTGTCAACACTTGGCTGCAGTCATGGGGCGAGTGATAGTCGATCGACTCGATATTACTATCGGCAGTCATACCGGGTAACCCAAAGCGATTGTCGGCGCTGCGTAGAAAGTCCGCATTCTCGCCAAGGCGTATATCATGGCCGAACTCCTCGGCTATGCGCCCCAACACTTCGTAAGTATCGAGCGCGGTGCTCGTGATGTTCAGGATCGACCACACGATCATGTCATCGAGCAGCGTCAGAAAAATTGCCGCAAGATCCGCAATAGCCTCGTGTAGAGCGAGCGATTCCGGTGAGGTTGCGTCATAGAGATCAGGTGCCAGGCCATCCAGAATTGCGTGGGTCGTTTCATGCGCGACGATATCGTGAGAGAGTGCCGTCATGATCACGCGCGGTCGAGCCTGTTGGCAATGCGGCCGCTCTAGTGACTTGCACTCGAAGAATTGTAAACTTCCACTTTCACGTTCGTAGACCACTTGATCGGATGGCCGAGTAGCTCCTCGAAGAACTGCAGCGTGTGATAAACCGTTGCGAATACGCTTTGTTGAACGAAATGCGTGTCCTCAAGTGAAAGGGGATCGACGTCGGGATCCATCAGCGCTTCGTCGAGTTCGTAGCGGCCATCGATCCGACCGGTCGCCGCCACGAACTTGGAGCTTGGCCGCAATGAGCCTTCGTTCGCGTTGATGTCGATAACAGCAACTCGAGGACTGACTGGGCCATCGAAGAACGGCCCGTCATCCGTGACCTTGGTGTACGAAGTGGGTCGCGCCAGCAACATGTCATTGACGGCGTCCTTGTCGTCGGACCGAAACAGATACAGTCGGTCCTGAACAAGTCGAGGAACACTTAGTCGCATGCTTTCGGCTCAACCGTCCAGGATAAGCTCCCAGGCTTGCCCGTCCTCCAATTGCCGCGTGTCCAGGATATCGCACCTTTCCGCCAACTCGCTGGTGGTTGGCTCGTGCGGGACGCCCGAGTAGACATCGCTACAGGTCGAGATCAATGCTGTACGGACGTCGGTGTCCGGTGCATTTACCGGCAACAACGCGTCCAGGATATCCCCACTCGGTGTACCATTGTGACTGCCGTGGTGCGAAACCTTGAGAAAATGCACGGGCTTTAGGACGCCAAATTTGTTCATAGTCTTCCAGCTTCTGATCTCGGCATCACCGGCGAAAAGGAGTCGCCAGCCGCGCCACTCGATGGAGAACACGACGCTCGTGTTATTTCTTGCCTTGTCGATTGCCAGCAGATTGTCGTAGGCGCCCGCTTCCCGCCGATCGAGAAGATTGTTGAACGCCCCAACATCAACGCCGGCGGGCGGGGCAGGGCGGGCTCTGCTCGATCCTGCGGCAGACGAAGCGTTGCTGCCCGTGTCGTCAAAGCCGAACGCAAGCGGCTGAAAGCGACCGTAGTAAATGGAGGTGTCTTCTTCGGGCGCCCAAATCTCGAAGCTGGCTTCGTTGAACGGATGCGCGTGGGTCAGGTCGAACTCGCGATGCACGAAGTGCACGTGATCCGGCTCGCATACTTTGGTTGTGATGTGCGCGACACAATCGGCAGTTTTTCGAAAGTTGTTGTTCAGCATACGAGCATACAGCCGATCGTTGACTTCCGGCGGCGCGGCGGCCAATTGTCGCTCGAGGCTCCGGTAAGCACGTAGTGCCATCTGAAAGTGCTTTTTCGCCTCTGGGTGAGTGTCATAGTAGTCGGGTGCCGCTGAAGCGGTGACCCAGACATGATCTGCCTTGATATCTACACCCGCGCGGTGACCGGCCAACAGGCCCTGAGCGTGGTCCATATGCTCGTGGGTCATTACGTAGAGATCCACCGGTTTGCCGTCGGTCACGTCGAGAACGTCTTCCAGAATCGGGACGAAAACCGAATCGTCGCCCCCTTCGCCAGATAACACATTGCCGACATCGATCAATATATGACGCGTCGTGACGCGCCCATTTGGAGCTTTGTCGGGAATTGAAACAAGAATCGCATCGCCGAACTTGACGTTGTAGCTGCGAATCTTTAGCTGGTGCGTTGCCATTTCAGTGAACCGATGTTGTCAGATGCAGGCTTCGCGCTCCGCCTTTGACGCGCAGAACGCCCCCGCTGACGCGTGCTTCTATTCCCGACGAAACATCCGGTGCAGATACATCGGTGTCAATTAGTTCAGCCTCCACCATTTGTTGCAGGAAACGGGATCGGTCCTTGGCCTGCTGCGCGCTGTCGTCGGTAGTCAGCAACGCCTTTATCGTCGAATCATCCCGATCGATCGCAAGCGTGAGCCCGACGGAAATTGCCCGAGTATTCCAACGGATGTCATTGACGTCGTTAGGCTCCTGGCGCTCCCACTCGACTTTGAGTATCAGTTCGCGGTAGCTGGCACGAACGCCATTCTTCCGCCAAGTCGTTTTTTCAACGGCGAGCCTCGGCAGCACGCGAAACGGGATCGCTGGGGGGATGCCAAGCCAGCCGCGATTGGCTTCAACGAACTGGTAGGCTGCCCAATCACTCTCGAGCAATGTCTCGAGATCGACATTCGACAGAGTCGTCCCAACGATGTCGGGCTTCTGCAATAGATCATCGGTTGAGGCGGCAATGTGCCTCCCCACAAACTCGTTCGCAATCCCCGCTCGGAACGCGTCCGTATCCGGATTTGAACTCCAATCCGCGGCAATGATCGCGCGACCGAAATCGGCAAAAGAGACTTCGCCGGGCGGCAGGTAGTCCAGCGATCGCATAACGATTCGCCGAAAGATCTTGGCGGCCGTCGCGAGGGCCTGGCCGGTTTTGGAAAACATCGCCCGCTCGAGCTCTCGTGGGTCGGTGATGCCCTCCGTGAGTTTCTTGACTTGATGCTCAAGCAGGGCGACCAAAAGCCGATACAGGGCGCCACTCAGGACTGTACTCAAATCATGAGGAGAGCTTCGAGATACACGGTTCGGCTCCCCGTCCTCATCCTTGCTGCGATCTCCTGGGTCCAGAGTCTTCTCGTTCCACAGTGATCGTAAGTGTACCTTTCCCTGACCGAGCGCTTGACCAAACTCCTCTGCGACTGCGCTCAGGGCCGTGGGTCTGTCGATACGCCCGCCCATTTGATCGAGGACAGTTTTCCTGAGGACGCCACTTTCAAGAGCCATAATCAAAGAGGTCAGATCGGCAATGGCCTCGTGGAGTGCGAGCGCCTGTGGCGTAATCGCATCGTACAAACCAGGCGCAATACCATCGAGAATGGCATGACCCGCCTCATGTGTAATGATGTCGTGCGACAACGATGTGAAGATCGTCTTGCCAGGCTTGGACATCGAGTCAAAATGGAAGAACTGCAGGGAGTGCGACTCGCGTTCGTAGAATGCGTTCGCCCAATTGCCGGCCCGAGGTATCACGAGCAGCTGCGGTGCATCAAATGCCCAGGTCAATTCCCGACCCAAAACATCATTGCCTTCGAATGCGCGAATGGTCTTCAATATCGTTGCGAATACGCTGACGCGCTGAAAATCGCGACTGGCTGGGCTCGGATTCTTCGGAATCGCATACCGCCCGAACTTTCGCCGCTTGGTCGGTGGTTCAAACTTGATTGGTGGCAGCAGGTCCCCGGTGCCTTCGTCGAAATCGAGAATCGCGAGCTTCTTGCTCACGGGACCATCGAGGAAATATTCATTGCCCTCGTATCGAAAGCTCTCGATCGGCCGCATTCCCTTGCGAGTGGCCGTTAATTGATCTTGAACGAGGTAGGGTAACTGAGCTCGCATCCCACATCTCCCTAAACCGCTGGCACAGCTAGAGTTGTCAACAGGTCTTCGTGAGTCGGGTGACATTGATGCCCGTCGACGCTGCTGTTGCCTATAATTGTACATGAGGGTAGGTATAGACGCTGTTGATGATCTGCTCCGCTCATCCATTGTTCTCGGCGTGGGTGCTCTAGATCGCTTCGTACATGAAAAAGTAGTTGGCGGCATTGTCTCTGCCCTTAGAGAAACGAAGCTAAATCGAACCCAAGAAGAGTTCTCGATTCCGGCGGCGTTAACCTTGCAGACTACAAAGACGCTCGAACAAGCTAGCCGACAAGGCAAATCGCTCCGGCCTGCCAACGAAGTCCGAAGTAAGATTAGAGAGATACTCCACAAGCGTCCCTTTCAAAGACGGCGAGCGATCGAGTTCGTTCGGCAACATCAGAAGATCGATCGCGAAAGCGAGCAATGCATACCCGGAAAGCATCTATTCCGCGGTAGTTCAGTACGAGGACTTCATCCCGGA
This sequence comes from Methyloceanibacter sp., assembly GCA_037383205.1. GTDB lineage: Bacteria > Pseudomonadota > Alphaproteobacteria > Rhizobiales > Methyloligellaceae > Methyloceanibacter. The sequence continues at coordinate 1,057 of JARRPE010000120.1, read as the reverse complement.
AGATAAGCTGAGCCGCTATAGACTGATCACGACCAAGCGCGAGTTCTATGAATACGAAAAAGAATTCCGACTTTTCATACTGCACTGTCCGCTGTCCGAGGGCGGAAAAGAACCGCCTTACGACGTAAGAGATGGTCGCCACGTTAACGTAGACCTAGATATCCTCCTCGACCAAATGTACGTGTCGCGGTTCGTCGGCCCTTGGCTGATCGAGTCTCTTCAAGAGATCTTACGAAAAGTCGCACCGAAACTCTCTGGTCGACTCAAGAGTTCCTCAATCTGGGACCGCTAGTTCGCTCTTGATCGTCTCGGCCGCTCTCGTTTCTAAAACGGCTGACGTGTCCGGCCTTGCTCGTCCGTCCAGACGAAAACTGTTTTTCCGGACGGGTTCCGTAATGCATACAGGCATTTTTGTACGAATACATATGGCCAGGACTCCACCTTGTGGATTGTCGCGGAGAACCGGCGGAGAACATGCCTGTACTTTGTGATCGCGATCACCCGAAGCGACGACCCGACAATGGCCAGTATGATTAATGCGGTCGTGCGGATGTCCCTAGCTTTGTTCATGGCTCAGATGGCGGTAGCGTTATTGACGCGTCTCCGTAAGGGTCTCAGTCGCCGGCGTAAGTGATATTGCCCCGCTTCCGTAGGCGACGCACGAATTCTTCTAGCGCTTCGCGCGGCGCCAAGCGGCGACTTCCAATCTTAACCGTGGCTATCTGTTGGGAACTAACCAACGAATAGAACTTCGCGCGGCTGATATTGAGCAGCTCATGGGCTTCGCGGATGGAATACAGACGACGTTCCTCAGGCATCACCAGCAACTCATAGGTTCGGAAAGAAAAGACTAGGGCTGTAGAGGCCGGATCGCGACAAGAAAACCCTGCGCGACTTGTCGACATTTCGAGCGCGAGAGCAAAGTTCGTGGGAGCTGTTCTGTGGTGGCCGAGAAAACAAAAAACCGCACTTACAGTGCACTTACGGTGGTCAACAATCCCATCCTCATCGTGGATCGCGCCATGCGCAACATGCGAGAGGGTGCGGCGAATGCGCG
>JARRPE010000119.1:0-5353 GCA_037383205.1 Methyloceanibacter sp. | reverse complement strand
CGTCTTGGAGACGGACGTGAATTCGACGGCGATATCCATGGCGCCGGGACTCTCGAGAAAGGACCCGGGCGGCTCGCCTTCGAAATAGATCTCCGCATAGGCGAGGTCCGACAGGACGATCAGGTCGTGCTTCTTCGCGTAGGCGACGACCTCCGCATAGAAATCGCGGTTGGCAACGACGGCGGTCGGGTTCGCTGGGTAATTGAGCACCAGGACCGACGGTTTCGGCACGCTGTGGCGCATGGCCTTGTCCAGCGAAACCATGAACTGGGAATCGGTGCTGGCCGGCAGATGCCGGATCACGCCGCCGGACATGATGAAGCCGAACTCGTGAATGGGATAGGTCGGGTTCGGGACCAGGATCACGTCGCCGGGCGCGGTGATCGCTTGGGCCATGTTGGCGAAGCCTTCCTTTGACCCGAGAGTGGCGACGACTTGGGTGTCCGGATTGAGCTTTACGCCAAAGCCGATTATGTCGTCGCCGCGGGCGCGCGCTTCGGCCTTGAGCTTGTTCACCTGCTCGAAGACATACGGCGGCAGCCGCTTGATCCTATGAAATTCGCTTTGCACGGACGGTTGTCCCCACCCGAATGTTGTAGAATTGAGAGTCTGGAGTTGAACCACGAAAAGCCCCTGCCCGGCAAGCATCTCCAGCTTAGGACTTTTGGTCGGTTTGCCTTGGTTTTAGTTCGCTTTTGGGGTGCTCTTTACCTGTTCCACTTGAGCCTGCTGCCGGTCTTTCTCTTGCTTCAGATCGGAGATCGCCGCTTCACGCTCCGACTTCGTCAGCGTGTTATCGTAGCTGCGAATTGCGTCGCTGAACCGCTGCAAAGGGCCCTGCTCCGGCAGACTGCTTGCGCATCCGGTCAAAAGGATAACGGACAGGGCTGCCACCAGCCGGTAAGCTGAATGTGAAATAGACACGAGGTTATGGCTCTAGTGGAGTTTCCCCTGGCGAACCGAGCCGCCAAATCGCTATATTGCATAGCACAATGAGCAGATCAGCGGAAGCTGGCGCAACAACGCTCCGCCAAGGCGGCGGAAGTGTGGTTCTAGGGTGAGAGATTGAGGCATTTCAATGCGTGACGACGGTCGGGACGGGAAAGCAGGAGCCGGAGGCCCCAAGAGCGGCGACGACACAGAGGGAAAAGCGCACGACTCGATGAACTTCGACGAGTTTGCGCGCAACATGGTACGGCTGTTCGACCAGGGGACGAAGGTCGCCTCCTCGTTGGCTGAACGCAACGCTTCGAGCGGGAAAAGCCCCTATAGCGTCGCCTCCGAGGTTGGGGAGGCTGCGAAGACCTTCGGATCCGTGGCGCAAGCCATGGTCTCCAACCCCGGCAAGCTAGCGGCTGCCCAGAGCGAACTTTTCAGCAGCTACGCCAATCTCTGGGGGCGCTCCGTCCGCAAGTTCCTCGGCGAGGAGGTCGAGCCGGTCGCGGAACCCGAGCCGGGTGACAACCGCTTCTCCGACCCGGGCTGGTCGGACAACCAGTATTTCGATTTCTGGAAACAGGCTTACCTGATCACGTCGCGCTGGGCGGAGGACGTAACCCAGAACACCCAAGGCGTCGACGACAAGACACGCCGCAAGGCGATGTTCTATCTCGAGCAGGTGTTGTCCGCGATGTCGCCTTCCAACAACCCCTTCACCAATCCCGAAGTGGTCCGGACGACGCTCGCCACCAATGCCGAAAATCTCGTCCAAGGCATGGCGTTGCTGGCCGAAGATATCGGGAAGTCCAAGGAACTACTCCGCGTCCGCCAGACCGATCTGTCGGCTTTCGAGGTCGGACGGGATCTGGCGATAACGCCGGGCAAAGTCATTTTCCAGAACGAGCTCATCCAGCTCATTCAATATGAGCCGACTACAGAGGAAGTCTCGAAGACGCCGCTGATTATCGCGCCGCCTTGGATCAACAAGTACTACATCCTCGATCTCAAACCCGAGAAGTCGTTGGTTAAGTTCGCCGTTGACCAGGGCTTCACGGTCTTCATGATCTCCTGGGTCAATCCCGACGCGACGCTCGCGCAGAAGACCTTCGAAGACTACATGCAGGAGGGCATTCTCAAGGCCGTCGAGGTCGTCAATCGGCAGCTGGGGCTCCATCACGTCAACCTCATGGGCTATTGCGTAGGCGGTACCCTGCTCGCTTCCACCCTCGCCTATTGCGCGGCGAAGGGGGACGACAGGATCGCGACGGCGACGTTCCTGACGGCGCAGGTCGATTTCGCCGAGGCCGGCGATCTCCTTATGTTCATCGACGACGCGCAACTGAAGTCGTTGGAAGAGATGATGGCCGAACGGGGCTATCTGGACGGGTCGCGCATGGCGGCGGTCTTCAACATGCTGCGGCCCAGGGATCTAATCTGGCCCTACGTGGTGAACAACTATCTTCTGGGCAAGAAGCCCTTCCCCTTCGATCTGCTGTTCTGGAACGCCGATTCCACGCGAATGCCGGCGGCGAACCACGCGTTCTATCTGCGCGAGTTCTACCATGAGAACCGCCTCAGCAAGGGCGAGATGGAACTCGGCGGCGTGAAGCTGGACCTCTCCAAAATCACGATCCCGATCTACGAGTTGTTCACGCGGGAGGACCATATCGCGCCCGCTGCCTCGGTCTATCGCGGAAGCCAGCTCTATGGCGGCGATGTCCGACTGGTGATGGCGGGATCGGGCCATATCGCCGGTGTGGTCAATCCGCCGGCGAAGAAGAAGTACCAATATTGGACGGGCGCGCCCGCCGATACTTTCGAGGCGTGGGTCGAAAGCGCCAAGGAGACTCCAGGCTCCTGGTGGCCTGACTGGGCAGCGTGGCTCCAGAAACTCTCCGGCGAAAAAGTCCCGGCGCGGGACCCCGCATCCGGATTGTTCCCGCCCATCGAGGACGCGCCAGGCAGCTACGTAAAGTCCCAGGGCTAGCCGGCACATTGCGTTCGGCGATTACGGGTGCGTCTTCCGATTACGGGAACAGCGGCAGCTGCTCCAGCGCCGTCGTCTCGTCGAGCCCATACATCAGATTGAAGTTTTGGAGCGCCTGCCCGGCCGATCCCTTCACGAGGTTATCGATCGTCGAAATCACGATGGCCCGACCGGGGATCCGGTCGGCGAAGACGCCGATATGACAGTAGTTCGATCCACGAACGTGCTGCGTCGCTGGAATGACGCCTTGCTCGACCACGCGTACGAATGGACTGTCCGAGTAGGTCTGCCGCAGACTCTCGCGAAGATCGTCCGTGGACGTTCCGTCGGCCAGCTGGACGTAGCAGGTGCACAGTTCGCCCCGGGTCATGGGGACGAGATGCGGCGTGAAGTTTACGGTCACGGACCGGCCCGTGGCCGCGCCGAGCTCCTGCTCGATTTCCGGGACGTGACGATGGGTGCCGACGCCGTAAGGGGATAGCCCCTCGCCCGCCTCAGAGAACAGGATGTTCTGTTTGAGTGACCGGCCCGCGCCGGACACGCCCGATTTGGCATCGATGATGATGCCGTCGGCCGCGATCAGTTGCATTTTGGCCGCCGGCAGGAGCGCCAGCAGCACCGCCGTCGGATAACAGCCCGGACAGGCAACGAGACGCGCCGCGGCGATGGCGTCCCGATAATGTTCGGTCAGTCCGTAAACCGCGCCGTCCGCGAGTTCGGGCGCGCCATGCTCTCCGCCGTACCACTCGGCATAGGTGCCAAGGTCCCTCAGGCGAAAATCGGCGGACATGTCGACGACTTTGACGCTCTCCGGGAGCTTAGCGATCTCGCTATGGGCCGTACCGTGCGGCAGACCACAAAAGGCCACGTCCACGTTGTCCCAATCGACCTCGTCGGAAGTGACGAGCGCCGGCAGATCGAGGCTGGCGAAGTGGGGATAGACCTTGGCGAGCGGCTGGCCGCCATGCGCCTTCGCGATCAGCGCCGTGATTTCGATATTCGGATGTCTGGCCGCGAGCCGGATCAGATCGGCGCCGGTGTATCCGGAAGCGCCGAGCACCGCGGCTCGGATCATCTGTGTGCTGGTCATGTCCGATCCCAGAAATGTTGGCCCGTTTGATGCCGGATTTGGCGGCTCGAAACGAAAAACGGGAGAGAGGCAGCGCCCCTCTCCCGCAACAATTCAGAACAAGCGTGCGGGATATTAGCGCTTGGAGAACTGGAAGCTGCGGCGGGCCTTGGCCTTACCGTACTTCTTACGCTCGACCGTACGGGCATCCCGGGTCAGGAAGCCGGCCTTCTTGAGCACGGAGCGCAGCTCCGGCTCGAAATGGGTGAGCGCCTTCGAAATGCCATGGCGTACCGCGCCGGCTTGGCCCGAAAGGCCGCCGCCGGAGACCGTGCAGACCACGTCGATCTGACCCTCGCGGGCAGCCGTCACAAGCGGCTGCTTCAGGATCATCTGAAGCACCGGGCGTGCGAAATAAGCCGAGTGGTCCTTGCCATTGACGGTGATGTTGCCGGGGCCCTGCTTGACCCAAACGCGGGCGACGGCGTCTTTACGCTTGCCGGTCGCGTAGGCGCGGCCAAGGTCGTCAACCTTGCGCTCGTAGACGCGTTGCTCGGTTGCCGGGGCGTCGCCCTCGCTCTGCAGCTGAGCCAGATCTTCTAGCGTGTTCGTTTCGCTCATGGCTCCTAGACGCTCCTTGCGTTCTTCGTGTTCAGGGCAGCGACATCCAGCGGTACGGGGTTCTGCGCCTCGTGAGGATGTTCGGGACCCGCATAGACTTTGAGGTTCTTGAGCTGCTGGCGGGCCAGCGGACCGCGCGGGAGCATGCGCTCGACGGCCTTGTGGAGCACGCGCTCGGGATGCTTACCCTCCAGGATCTTCTCCGCGGTACGGCTCTTGATGCCGCCCGGGTGGCCCGTGTGCCAGTAATAGGTCTTCGCGGCGCGCTTGTTGCCAGAGAAGATCACGTCGCCCGCGTTGATGACGATGATATTGTCACCGTCGTCCATGTGAGGGGTGAAGCCGGGCTTGTGTTTGCCGCGCAGCCGCGTCGCAATAAGCGCCGCGAGTCGGCCCACCACAAGGCCGCTGGCGTCGATCAGAACCCAGGACTTTTCTATGTCCTTAGGCGTGGCTGAATAGGTTTTCATGGTTCGCGTCACTCTTGCGTCTCAACCGAAAGATCGGCGCTTCTAACGGTTGGCTCGGGACCGGTCAAGCAGATTTAATTCCACACGTTAAATCAAAGCACTAACTGTGTGGTATAAAAATACCGCCCTGGAGTGGTCTGAATCTTCGTGAGTTTCCAGCCAGTTCGTATAGTTCGTATATTCGATTGGCGAGAATTCCAAAGAACCATCTGAGGCTGTGATGAGCGACGACGGGAATAACCTTCTGAGCCAGGACGATGGAGCGGT
>JARRPE010000118.1:0-4931 GCA_037383205.1 Methyloceanibacter sp. | reverse complement strand
GTCACCGCCACGACATTGACCGCCTCACCGCCGCGAACAGGGTAGTGAACCAAGTGCGCTCGGGGGCCGAGCCAGAGGCCGACGATGGGCGCGGAGAAAGGTTCGGGGAGGGAGTCGCGCGGCACGAGGCTGCGAAACGCCGTTGCCCCGGTGAAGGACGGGTTGCTGCATGGCGCGACCCAGCCGCGGACCGTGGACCAAATCCCGTCCGCCCCGACGAGGGCGGAACCATGCCGCGTGCCGCCGTCGTTGCCGGTGACGGTCACCCCGTCACCGTCGTGAACATCGGAAACCGTGAATTCGGGCGTGAGCGAAACGTGTGCGCTGTCGGCGGCAACCGTTCGCAGAGCCTCGTGCAGATCGGCGCGGTGGGCGGCGATGTAGGGTGCGCCGTAGCGCTGCTCCGCAAGATCGCCGAGCGGAACCGTCGCCAGTTTCTTCCCGTTCCGGCCGTCGAACAGCCAGACCGCTTCAGGCCGAAACATCTGCGCTTCGAGTGCGTCAAGCACGCCTAGCCGCCGGAGTATTCTCGTGGCGTTGGGGCCGAGTTGAATGCCGGCGCCGCTTTCCTCGTTGAAGCTCGACCGTTCGAGGATCTGCACCTCGATGTTTTCACGATCCAGCGCGACCGCGGCTGTCAGCCCGCCGATGCCGCCGCCGGCGATCAGAACGGGCCGGGTATCAGTCATTGAGGTTGTGTCTTAGGCTGGCGGCGCACTCGCGGGCGCCGTGGCCACATAGACGCATCCATCGGGATCGCTTTCCGTCGGCGTCAGCGCCGCGTCATAGACGTAGAGCGTCGAGCAATACGGGCAAATGACTTCCTTATCGCTCCCCATATCGAGATAGACGTGAGGATGATCCTGGGGCGGCGAAGCACCCATGCACTGGAACTCCTTGACGCCAATCTTGATCCGGTTGACGCCTATGTCATTCACGTAGTGGGGCACGAGCGATTGAGCCATGGTATTCCGTTCGCCAGTGGTTGAAGGTCGATGAGGCCAGCATAGTGACCCTTGATGCGATGCGGTAGGTCAAAGAATGCAGAGTTTTGATTCCGATGGCGTGCGGATCGCCTATCTGGATGAAGGCGACGGCGATCCGATCCTTCTGATCCATGGTTTTGCGTCAAACGTCGTGACCAACTGGGTCGATCCGCAATGGGTGCGCACGTTGACGCAGGATGGCCGCCGGGTCATTGCGCTCGACAATCGCGGCCACGGGCAGAGCGACAAGCTCTACGATCCCGCGCGCTACGGCGCCCCCGAGATGGCCGAGGACGCGATCCGGCTCCTGGATCATCTGGGCATCGATCGCGCGGATGTGCTCGGCTATTCCATGGGCGCGCGAATTGCCGCGTTCCTCGCGTTCGCCCACCCGGATCGTGTGCGCAGCATCGTGTTCGGCGGCCTCGGAATCCATATGGTCCGGGGGATGGTCGGGGCGGGGCCGTTGGCCGCGGCGCTCGAAGCCCCAAGGCTCGAGGACGTCACCAACGACACCGCGCGCAGTTTCCGCGTTTTCGCCGAGCAGACGAACAGCGATCTCAGGGCGCTCGCGGCCTGTATGCGCGGCCCGCGCGAGAAAGTCTCGCGGGAAAAGCTTGGCGAACTCACCGTGCCGGTTTTGGTGGCCGTCGGTAGCAAAGACGTGATCGGCGGGTCGGGAGCCGCGCTTGCGGAATTGATACCGAATGCCCAGTTCCTGGACATAGAGGAGCGCGACCACATGAAAGCCGTGGGCGATAAGCAGTTCAAACAAGGTGTGCTGGCCTTTTTGGACTCTCGTCCCTGAACGTTCGGTTTGCCAAAAGCGGCGGCCGCGCTAGACGTAACCACATGTACCTGCTAGGGGGGCTCAACTGAGCCGAGCTCCGAAGAGGTGAGCCATGAACAAGCCAGCAGTGGCGGCACAGCCAAAAGTCGAAAGTTGGGATCCAGTCTGGAGCCAAGTCCGTCGTGAGGCCGAAGAGGTCAGCGCGGCCGAACCTGCGCTCGGCGGGTTTCTCTATGCCTCGATCCTGAGCCATTCGCGCTTCGAGGATGCGGTCGTGCATCGTCTGGCCCGGCGTCTGCAGCACGCCGTGCTCGACCCCGGCCTGATCCACAAGACGTTTCACGAGATTCTCGACCAGGACCCCTCGCTCGGCGAAGAGTTCCGGGCGGATGCCATGGCGTGGATTCAGCGCGACCCGGCGTGCGACCGGCTGATCGAGCCGCTCATCTATTTCAAGGGCTACCACGCCTTGCAGACGCACCGCATCGGCCACCGGCTGTGGAATGCGGGCCGCAAGGATTTCGCGCTCTATCTGCAGAGCCTCGTTTCCCGCTTCCTGCAGGTGGATATCCACCCGGCGGCGCGGATCGGCCGTGGGATTATGATCGACCATGCCACCGGCATCGTGATCGGCGAGACGGCCGTGGTGGGCGACAATTGCTCGCTTCTCCACGGTGTGACTCTGGGCGGCTCCGGCAACGAGCACGGCGATCGTCATCCGAAGATCGGTCGTGGCGTGATGATCGGCGCCGGCGCGAAGATCCTCGGGAACATCAAGGTCGGCGATTGCGCGCGGATCGCCGCCGGTAGCGTGGTTCTGAAGGATATTCCGGCACGCCGGACGGTGGCGGGCGTGCCGGCCAGAGATATCGGTGAAAACACATGCCCCGAACCGGCGCTGACGATGGATCAGTTCGTTCCGGGCGAGGATGTGCACCTCGCCGAAGACGAAATGTAATCTTCCGAAGGGGGCAAGTGCAGTGACACGTGACGAGATTCTGAAACTCGAGAGCTATCTGAAAAAGACCTTCCGCATGGCGGATATCGAGGTCCGGCAGCGGCCTCAGAAGGACGATTCCGCCGAGGTCTATATTGGCGACGAGTTCATCGGAATTCTGTTTCGTGACGACGAAGATCCGGATGACACGGCCTACCAGTTCCAAATGGCGATCTTGGATTACGATCTGCAATAGCAGCAGGTGGCCGGCTGTGGGTCAGCCGTTAACCACTCATTAAGAATAAAAATCACATCAAATGCCGCGCTCGCTATGGTGCGTCTCATCGAGATGCGCCATGGGATTGGCGCCACTTGGGGAGTGTCAATGAGCGACGCGCTGGTTTTTGCGTACGTTATCGCAGTGGGTTTCGTGACTGCGGGGGTGCTGTCGAGTTTTATTCAACTCGTCTCGGGACAACCGATGCGGTTCGCCGTGGAGCATCGGTCCTTCGCGGCAGCGATCGCCAGCGTCGTTCTGCGGGTCTTTGCAGGTCCGGAGATCCTGATGCGCAATGCCTGGCGGGGGATGGCATTCGAAAACCGGCCACAGGGATGGTTTTGGCTCGCGGCGGGGGTCGCGCTGTTCTGGAGCCTGTTGATCGGCGCTCTGCTGATCGACATCCTTCTGTCCGTTTAGAGAACTGGAAAAGAAGGAGCCGGCCTCCGGGGTAGGAGGACCGGCTCGAGTAAGGGCCCGGTTTGGTGGGGATCGGTGGGGGACAGTCACCGGGCCCTTGGCATGCCTCCCGTTGAGGGGGACTGGGGAGGCAAAACGCGTTTGTCTAACGGCGGTTCGATGCCGACGTCACAGGTTGCGGTTCCAGGTCAGGCGGCAGAAGCGAGATCCAGACGAGCGGATTGCGGGCCGATTGCCGCTTGACGAAGGTGTAGGGCGTGTCGGCCCAGGCCTTCACTTGGTTGACCTTGTTGTCGAGCACGAAGTCGCCGCGGTCGGTCCGAACGGTCAGGACGGCATGGCCTTCGTTGCTTTCGTCCCGAACCACGGTGATGAGAAGGGCGGTGGCCGGCCAGCCGCGCTGGATCAAGATGCGGCGCTTCAGCAGCACATAATCCTCGCAGTCGCCCTGCTTGACCGGGTAGGTCCATCTCTCGACCTCGCCATAAAGGTCCATGTCGGTCACGGGTGCGATGGCGTTGTTGACCGCGACATTCAGCTTGCGAAGCGCGGCTGTTCTCTCCCGGGTGAGCTGGACGCGATCCGTGAACCGGCGCGTCGGGCGGCACTCGGCCGAACGCTCGCGGCAGAAGTTCACATAGCCGATAGGCGGCAAGGTTTCGCCGAAGGATTGCATATACGTCATCTGCTGAGAGTCGGATGACGTATTCAGTGAAATCGTGTGTTTATTTGTCGCTTCCGCTGGAAGTGACGAAATAAACATCAGAAAAGCTGTCCCCAATACAAATTTTTTCATTACGTCCCCCTGTTGTTAGGGAGAACTGTCGCAGAAACGATTTGCGATCCGGATAAGGAAAGCCTGAGTTTTGAAAGGGTGTTGGTAGGGAATTTTTAGCGGCGCCTACCCAAACCTGAATGGGCTTGGTTACCCAGCCTTTTAAAAAGGCCAGCATCCGCCATCTAATGATCTGAAAATATTAGATTTTACTCCCGCGCTTGCGCGAGGAGGGCCATGTAGAGCCGAAAGAATTGGGAAAGGCTATTCTTGGGCGGTGTTAGCCGAACGTCCGGGCCAGGCTGTCCGGATCCTGGAGTTCGACGAACTGGATCGCAAAGCCTTCATCGTGATGTCGAACCACCCTGCCGCGGTGCCGGGCAAGAATGACCAGGGAGTCGATATCGGGCCGAAGCCGCGTCGCGATGGAAGCGCCACTTAAGGAGATATCGATGACACGGCACGGATACACCTGGCCCGTCGGCAGGATCAGCTTTTGGTCTGCGATGCGCGGCGCGTAGCGCTCATGCATGCGGTCCTCGATGCTATGCTCGCCGCTGCTGTACCAAGTCAGGACGTTGGCGATGCGTTCGCGCTTGCGGGCGCTGATCTTGAACTCGACGGCGAAGCCGCCTTCGAATGTTCTGGCGACCGTGCCGTCCAGACCGCCCAACTGCTCGATATAGGAGATGACGCGCTCGCCGATACGCGGCGAGAAGGGAGCTCTCACGGCCATACCGCCGGGA
>JARRPE010000117.1:0-6137 GCA_037383205.1 Methyloceanibacter sp. | reverse complement strand
ATCTCATGACCGAAGTCTGGCGCGAGACGAAATCGCCGCTCTACGCAAAGCGCATCGAAGGGACCGTCGGCTGGCTCTTGCGGGAAATGGTCACGGAAGGCGGCGCGTTCGCGGCCTCGCTCGATGCGGACTCCGAAGGCCAAGAAGGCAAGTTCTACGTATGGGATTTCGAGGAGGTCAAAGACCTGCTCGGTGCCGAAACCATCGATTTCTTCGCCGACATGTACGATGTCACCCCGGCGGGCAATTTCGAAGGGAAGAACATTCCAAACCGTCTGCATACTGTCGACTTGCGCGACGACGAAACCGAGGCCCGGCTCCAAGACATCCTACACACGCTATTCGAACGGCGTTCCCTCCGTATACGCCCTGGTTTCGACGACAAGGTTCTGGCGGATTGGAACGGGCTGATGATCGCGGCGCTTGCGAATGCCGCCACCGCCTTCGGCCGGCCCGAATGGCTCGACGCCGCGGAGAAAGCGTTCGACTTCGTCTTTATGCAGATGAGTATGGGTGTGCGCCTCATTCACTCCTATCGCGAGGGACCGGGCAATGCGCCGGCTACAGCCAGCGACTACGCGAACATGATCCGCGCTGCCCTCGCGCTCGCCAACGCCACCAACAACCCGGAATATGTCGAACAGGCTTGCGCCTGGACGCACGTCCTCGATCAGCACTACTGGTCGGAGGATCTCGGCGGCTATTATATGGCTGCCGACGATACGGACGATATCCTCGTACGGCCGCTCAACGCCCATGACGACGCCACGCCCAACGCCAACGCCATGATGGTGTCGAACCTCGTGGCGCTCGCCTCCTGGACCGGCAATAATACGTATACGGATCATGCCGAGCGGATCATCGAGGCGTTCGGACCCGCGATCACCGCAAATCCTGTCGGGCATTCGGGCATGCTGGCCGCGGCCCTGGACCGGCTGGCGCCCGCGCTCATTGTCCTCATGGTGCCGGAAGGCGGCGACCCGACAGAGATGCGGGCTGCGCTTCGCGATGTGTCGCTGCCGAACGTCGTCGTCGATGAAGTCTGGGCCGACGAGACCTTGCCGTCCAATTCACCCGCCGCCGGCAAGACCGTCATCGACGGTAAGACCACGGCTTACGTCTGCATCGGCCCTCAATGCTCCCTGCCGGTCACCGAGCCTTCGAGGCTCGTGGAGACGATCAAGAACGCGCGTCAGGTTACGGTCACCTAGACGCCGCCACTGCAGGCGCAAACCTTACGTATTCATCGACTCGAAGAACTCGTCGTTGTTCTTGGTCTGCTTCAGTTTGTCGACCAGGAACTCGATCGCATCCATGGTTCCCATGGGGTTCAGGATGCGGCGGAGGACGTACATCTTCTTGAGCTGATCTTTGTCGACCAGCAGCTCTTCCTTGCGAGTGCCGGAGCGGGCGATGTCGATAGCCGGGAACACACGCTTGTCGGCGACCTTGCGGTCGAGCACGACTTCGGAGTTGCCGGTGCCCTTGAACTCTTCAAAGATGACTTCGTCCATGCGGCTACCCGTATCGATCAGAGCCGTGGCAATGATCGTCAAGGAGCCGCCTTCTTCGATGTTACGCGCGGCGCCGAAGAAGCGCTTCGGGCGCTGGAGCGCGTTCGCGTCCACACCACCGGTCAACACCTTGCCCGACGACGGAACCACCGTGTTGTAAGCGCGCCCCAAGCGCGTGATCGAATCGAGGAGGATGACCACGTCGCGGCCATGCTCCACCAGGCGCTTGGCCTTCTCGATGACCATCTCGGCCACCTGCACGTGACGCGCCGCCGGCTCGTCGAAGGTGGAGGACACGACCTCGCCCTTCACGGAGCGCTGCATGTCCGTCACTTCTTCCGGGCGCTCGTCGATCAGCAGCACGATCAGATAGCACTCCGGATGATTGGCGGTGATCGCGTGGGCGATATTCTGGAGGATCACGGTCTTACCGGTGCGCGGCTGCGCCACGATCAGGCCACGCTGGCCCTTACCGATGGGCGCCACGATGTCGATGACCCGTCCGGTATGATCCTTCCTGGTCGGATCCTCAGTCTCCATCTCAAGACGCTCGTCCGGATAGAGCGGCGTCAGATTGTCGAAATGGATCTTGTGGCGCTGCTTCTCGGGATCCTCGAAATTGATCGTGTTGACCTTGAGAAGCGCGAAATAGCGTTCGCCTTCCTTGGGGCTTCTGATCTGCCCCTCGACCGTGTCGCCGGTCCGAAGGCCGAAGCGCCGGATCTGCGAGGGCGAAACGTAGATGTCGTCGGGGCCGGCCAGATAGTTCGAATCGGGCGACCGTAAGAAGCCAAATCCGTCCTGTAGCACCTCGACCACGCCCTGGCCGGTGATGTCGACCTCCCGGGCGGCGAGTTGTTTCAGGATTGCGAACATCAGCTCCTGCTTGCGCATGGCGTTCGCGTTTTCGACTTCGACCTCCTCGGCGAAGCTCAACAGCTCCGTCGGCGATTTGGCCTTCAAATCTTGCAGCTTCATTTCCTGCACGCTGCTTACTCCAATGGGGAAGAGGGTTATTATCTGGATTTCCGCGCGCCTTGCAGCACGCGAACAAAGAAAAAGGGAAGGGATGGTCTATGGCGGGAGGGCGGTGGGGCCGCCCCAGCCAGTCCGCGTCGAATGCCGGACTGAAACCTTGAGGTTTAGACTATATTTTACTCGCTTATAGCAGAGCCTGCGCCCACGCGGAATAGACTTGGCGCAAAAGCCGCACATTATTTGGGTGCGGGTGGGAGCGGGCTCGTTCTGTCCCGGGGACAGGCCCGGCTAGAAGGGTTTCACCACCGCCAGAATGACGACGACGATCATCAGGAGCGTCGGGACTTCATTGGCGATCCGGTAGAAGCGCTGGCTGTGGGTATTGCGGTCTTCGGCGAACTCACGCGTCCAACGGGCCAAAAAGCCTGTGAAACCCGACATCGCCACCACCAAGAGCAGCTTCAGGTGGAACCAGCCCGCTTCAGACCAATCCACCACGTAATAGGCGAGGATCAGTCCGAACACCCAGCTCGCGATCATGGCCGGGGTGATGATCGCCTTTAGGAGCCGCCGCTCCATGATCTTGAATGTCTCTGATTGCTTCGAGCCGGCTTCGGCCTCCGTATGGTACACGAACAGCCGCGGCAGATAGAGAACGCCGGCCATCCAGGCGATCACCGATATGATATGGAACGCCTTGATATAGAGTAGAAACATAATTTCTTCAGTGCTTTAACCGGCTCACTCGCCCTTCACCAGGTGCACAAGCCGTTCCACGTTCTCGATCGGCGTCTGTTGCAAGATGCCATGGCCGAGATTGAAGACGAACGGCCGGTCGCCGAGCGTCTCCCTGATCTCGTGCACGCGAGCATCGAGCTGCGGCCCGCCCGCGGCCAGCAGCACCGGATCCAGGTTGCCCTGCACCGGCAACAGCGTCTGGAGCTCGTCGCGGATCCAGCCCACCGGGAGGCTGGTGTCGCAGCCGACGGCGTCGATCCCCGTTTCTTGCGCGTAACGCACGGCCGAGGGTCCAGCACCCCGCGGAAACCCAATGATGGGAATGTCCGGCACTTCAGCTTTAACCCGGCTCACGATCTCCCGCGTGGGCGCGATGCACCACCGGGCGAATGCGTCCTCCGGCAAGCTCCCCGACCAGCTGTCGAAAATCTGAAGTGCGCGGCACCCGGCCGCGACCTGCCCCAGCAGATAGGTCGTCGACGTTTCAACGATCGTATCGATCAGCGCCCGGAACAGCGGGGGGTCCTCATAGGCGAGCGCCCGCGCCCGGGCCTGGTCTTTGCTGCCGGCGCCTTCGACCATGTAGGTCGCAACGGTCCAGGGGGCCCCGCAGAAGCCGATGAGCGGTACACCCTCCGGCAGCCCGGCCACGACCCGTTCCACCGTCTCATAGACCGGCGAGAGCCTTTCAGGAGCCTTTGTAGAGTTGAGCCGGCCGAGCGCTGAGATTTCGCGGATGGGATCGAGCTTCGGGCCTTCTCCTTCCACGAACGTCACGGTCTGACCGAGCGCGAACGGCACGATCAGAATGTCCGAGAATACGATCGAGGCGTCGAAGGCAAACCGGCGGAGAGGCTGGAGTGTCACTTCGGCCGCGAGCTTTGGCGTCAGGCACAGATCCAGGAAGGATGGAACGGTTTTCCGGACCTCACGATATTCAGGCAGGTAACGGCCCGCCTGACGCATCAGCCAAAGGGGTGGTGGCGAGCATGTCTGCCCACTCAAGACGGATAGAAAGGGAGAGTTGGGAACAGACATGAGGCTCTCTAAAACTAATAAGAAGAGTCTTTAAAAGGGTTTCTGTTGTTTTTGTTATGCCGTGGATAGCGGACATTCATCTTCATCACCACTGTTTCAACAGGCTTCTCATGAGCGAATGTGACGGTTCGGCCATGAACGCGCCAGACTGTGGTTTTGGGCTCTGGAGAGCTTGTCCAACGCTATGAACTATCCGACTTTTTTGCATCCCGGTATGACTTGAGAACAATCGAACGAGTTGTGGGTTTCACCCCCTCGGAGTTGGGGATGAAAAAGTCTATTGTGCCTTTGGTTATAAACTCCGTCACGATCTAGACACAGACGAATCTGTGAAAAAGAAAGCGCATGATTTGCGTTCTTGCGGGGAGAGGCGCGCCGGGGCCTAGTGTTGCTCCGAGCGTCGGCCCCAGTTATCCAATGGCCATACAATGGATATCCAACAGCGTACCTTTCATCTGCATATGATCTCCGACGCCACGGGCGAGACGCTCGTGACCATTGCCCGGGCTGTGGGTGTGCAATATGCGGCGGCGCGGGCGATCGAGCATCTGCATCCCCTCGTGCGCAGCGAGCGCGAACGCTTCAGGTGTTCGAATCCTATTTGGGGATGGCGTCGACGCCCACGGTAGGCGGCCAGCACCAGCTCAACGCGGACTATTTCCGCCGCATCGAGGCGCTGAACTTCACGATGATGCATGACGATGGTCACTTGCCGGACAATCTGGACGACGCCGACATCATCCTGCTTGGCATCAGCCGCACCTCGAAGACTCCGACCAGCATCTATCTCGCCAATCGCGGGCTCAAGACCGCCAATGTGCCGCTCGTGCCGGGCGTGCCCGTCCCGCCGCAACTCGAGCAGGAAACGAAAGCCTTCGTTGTGGCGCTGGTCGCAAGCCCGGAGCGCATCTCGCAGGTGCGCCACAACCGTGTGATTGAGCAGGCGCACGGCCATCTCGACGACTACGTTGACCGGGACGCGATCGCCGCGGAGATCGCTCAGACCCGGCAGCTTTGTGCCCGGCATGGCTGGCCTATTATCGACGTGACACGCCGGTCGATCGAAGAGACGGCTGCCGCAATCATCCGCCTTTATGACGACCGAGACGCACCAGCACTCGAAACATGACGAACTTTCTCCAAGAGGGGCGAGCACCCCTGATTCTGGCCTCCGCCAGCGCTGCAAGGCGCAAGCTTCTGGAGGGCGCTGGCCTGAGCTTCAGCACGAAGGCTGCGGGTCTCGACGAGGCCGCCATGCGGACGGCGATGGGGCTTGAAGGCACGGTGGAGCCCACCGATATCGCCGAGGTGCTGGCGCGGGCCAAGGCCGAAGCCGTGAGCGTGCAAGCGGGCAACGCTTTCGTGATCGGTGCCGACCAGGTGATGGCGGTTGGCGACACAATCTACGGGAAACCGAAGTCGCTCGAGGACGCCAGAATCCGGCTTCTCGATCTCAGCGGAAAGAGCCACCAGCTGCATACCGCTGTTGTGGTAGCGACCGGTGGTGTTACCGTTTGGGCCTACACGGACGTCGTGACCCTGACCATGCGGCGGTTCTCGCCCGAATTCGTCGGGCGCTATCTCGCTGCGGCCGGTCACGGCGTTCTCGGGTCGGTTGGCGCCTACCAAATCGAATCGCTCGGCATCCAGCTGTTCGAGAAGATCGAAGGGGATTTCTTCTCCATTCTGGGCCTGCCGCTGCTGCCGCTGCTCGACGCACTCCGGCGCGAAGGGGCTATCGAGGGATGACCGGACGATGAGCAAGGCGCCGCGTGCATGCGTGATCGGCTGGCCTGTTGGACACTCGCGCTCGCCGGTGATCCACGGATACTGGCTTGAGCACTACGGCATCGAAGGCGCCTATGTGAA
>JARRPE010000116.1:0-5526 GCA_037383205.1 Methyloceanibacter sp. | reverse complement strand
CGGTGAAGCTCTTCGATGTGGCCAGCACGTCGTGCGACGACGTTGGGAGTTTCTTGATCAACGATGTGATGGAGTGCAAAGCCGGATCGGCGGACGTGGCCAACTGCCTCGATAATCTTGCCGTGTCGAGCCGGACCGACAACGCACTGAACAAATAGGACTGGACACCGTGGAAGTGGAACAGGAAATCGCCGTAGCTGCTGCAGCTCACGACTACAGCGTCTGGGGACTGCTTATGCAGGCCGACCCTGTGGTCAAGGGCGTGATAGTTCTCCTCGTCTTGGCCTCCGTGGCTTGCTGGGCGATCATTTTCGAGAAGATCGTTCGCGTTAATCGGCTGAAGGGCGGCATCAGACGCCTCGCCAAAGCCAGGTCGAGCCGCGATGCCGGCGGTCTCAGCCGCGAGGTGCTCGAGGCGGGCGAAGCCGAACTGGAAGCAGACTTCGACGATAGCCCGGCCGAACGCCGGTACCGGGTGGAAACGGTCCTTCGGCACGCGTTGAAGTCGGAGATTCAGAAAGTGGAAGTCGGGTTGCCGTTTCTCGCGAGGCCGCTCCCTTCGTCGGCCTGTTCGGCACCGTCTGGGGCATCGTCAATAGCTTCACCGCCATCGCTACACAGAAAGACACCAGCCTTGCGGTCGTGGCGCCCGGCATCGCCGAAGCTCTCATCGTGACGGCAATCGGCCTTGCCGCGGCCATTCCCGCGGTCGTTGCCTACAACCAGATCTCCGTCGCGCTCGGCCGCGCCTTTGCCAAGGGCAATGACGCGATCATGGAGATCGCCCGCGACCTGACCGAAGACGAAACCGAGGTTGCACCACAAACGAAGCGTGCACGCGGCGACAATGTGGAGCCGCTCCGCGCAGGGAAGCCATCGTAATGGGTATGTCCGTCGGCAATGGCGGGGGCGCCGAGGAAGGCGGATACCGCCCGATCTCGGAGATCAACATCACACCCATGGTGGATGTGATGCTTGTGCTTCTGATCATCTTCATGATCACCGCACCGCTGCTGGTCGCCGGCGTTCCCGTCGAGCTGCCGAAGACGTCCGCCGCGAAGGTCAGTCAGCCGAAGAAGCCGATGATCGTCTCTCTGGATGCCGACGGTTTTGTCTACATCCGCGACGAGCAGGTCACGACCGAAACGCTGGTGCCGCGCCTCCAGGCCCTTCGTGAAACCGAGGGCGACACGGTGGTTTACGTGCGCGGCGACAAGAGCCGTCCCTATGGCGAGGTGATGGAAATCCTCGGCCGCGTCGGCTCCAGTGGTTATTCGCGCGTCTCGCTGCTGTCTCAGCCCAAGGCCGGCGCAGCACCGGGTCAATAGCGCGCCAAGCGGAGCCGTCATGCCGCTCAATATCATTGCATGGTTGGTATCACTCGGCGTCCACGCCGCCTTTGTGCTTGCCCTTCTGCTGCCCGACTCTGGCGGCGCAGCCATCCAGGAGGGCTCGGGCGGCGATGTGATGGTTGTCGAGCAGGGCATTGCCATCGAGGGCATTGCGAAGCTCGGAGAGGATGTCATGTCGGTCGAGGCCGTCGAGGCGCCGCCCATGATGACCGCCGCGGCCCAGCCGTTGGAGCAGGTTGAAGCCGTCGCGCAGCAGGAAGAGATCCCCGTAGAGGATGTCCCCGAGGTTGAACCTGTCGAAGACACCTTGCTTACGTCGGAGGCGGGACCCGAAAACGAGCTGATCGAGCCGGTCGAGGAGCTGGTGCAAGAGGAGCCCGAACCGGAGGTGAAGGAACAGCCCCTGCCGCAGCAGCTGGCTTCTGTCGCGCAACAGACCGTCATTGCGATGCGCGAAAGCTCGGGCCAGGAGCTGTCCGGCGGTGACGCCACGGCGCACAGGGCCTATCTCGGCAAGCTTCGGGTTCATCTGGAGCGGGCGAAAATCAACCCCCGCACGACGCGCGTCGGGACGGCCGTGGTGCGCCTTACGGTCAAGTCCGACGGAGAGCTCGTCGCACACAAGATCGTCAAGAGTTCCGGCTACAAGGAACTCGACAAGGCCGCGCTGGACTCGATCGCGAGCGCCGCGCCTTATCCGGCGATCCCGTCTGAGGTCGGTGAGGAGACCATCTCGGTGTCTGTGCCGTTCCTCTTCACCGTCCGCTGACGCTTTCTTTCGCCGCTAATCGAACTCGTATCCGATAAAGACCTTGATGGCGACGTCGGACGTGGCATCTGTCAGCCCGAACTGCGCGCCGAGACTGACGGTCAGCTCCTTGCTCTTTCTCTCGATGTCGGCAAGGTCTTCGTCGCCGACGAAGTCGTCATCTTCCTTGCCGAACGTGTAGTAGAAAGCAGGGCCGATGCTATGCTGCTGCTCGTTGAACGGCCCGGCATTCGACATATCCTCGACCTCGCCGAACATCTCGACCGCGAGCCATAGGCGCTCACCGAACAGTTCTTTGCGCCCTTGCCAGCCATACTCGAACCCGAAACCTTCCTGATCGTTCTTGTCGCCGATGACGCGGAAGAACAGCGGGTTCAGCACAAGTGTGTAGTTCGACTTCGAAAGCTCGACGATCGGACCGAAAGCAATCTCCGGATCGGTTTCATCCCGTGCCTCGAACACTGGTTGCTCGGTCCCCCCTTGGATGGAGAGCCCCAGCCCATCGCCTTCCCGCGTGATGAGCTCGAACTGGGTTTCGAACTCGATCGCGTTGAGATCCGCGCCATTGTCGTCGATCGGCTCATCGAGGACCTGCGTTAGCGCCACCAGCCAATAGGTCGTCGGGCTGTATTGAATCTCAAAATCATGGCTTTGCCGGAGAGGCGCCTCCTCCGTGTCCGGCAGCAGGCTGATATCTTCAACGGCTTCATACGATGGCAGCCCCGTGTGCCATGCACCACGATATTGGAGCTGGGTCTCGCCCGGGTCGATGGTGGACTCTTGGATCTCGAACTCCGCGTGCGCGGGACCCATCGACCCGATAAGTATCGCGGCGGCGGCTATGGTGCGTATGGAGAAGGAGGACATCATCAGTATTCCACCGCCAGCGTAATGCGCAATGCGGTCTTCGCCGATGCTTCGGTAAGACCAAACAGCACGCCCGCGCCCAGCATCCATTCACGTTGGTCTTCCTGGTCGGAGTACACGTACAGGCTGGGCCCGAGCACATGCGTCTGCGACTCGAACGGACCTGTGTGGGCGAGTTCCTCGATCTCCCCGAAGCCCAGGACCGCCGCGCCCAAGCGCTCGGAAAAGTCATACCGGAGTTGCGCGGCGTACTCGAAGCCGAGCCCTTCGTCCTCCGCCGATTCGCCGACATCGGTCGCGAGCCTCGGGTTGAGGGTGAGAAGCCAGGGTCCGGGAGCAACCTCCATCACCGGGCCAAACTCGAACTCGTCCGGCGTCCCGTCTTCGACAAAGAGTGAATAAGGGCCGTAGCCGGCCATCAGCGCCAGGCCGAACAGCCCCTCGTTGCGCGTCACCAGAACGAACTGTGTCTCGATACCGAGGGACGCGAATTCGGCGGACTTTCCGGCCGCACGTTCGACATTCGGGGTCAGGCGCAACATCCACCAGTCCGTTAGTCCGTATTGCAGCTCCAACTCGTGACTCTGACGGAGCGGCTCGCGGTTCTCGTCATCATCGCCAGGCGGCAAGCCCCAATGTTTGGCGCCCCGATACTCGGCCTCGAAGGCGCCCTTCTCGGCATCAACTTCCGGAATTTCGAATTCGGCGAAAGCGACCGCGGCGGGAAGGAAGAGAGTAGCGGCGACGACGCCGCAGGCAACCGCGCATATCGACCGTTTCCGGCCGAACGGGCTCCCTGCAGATCTCCTCGTAAACACGCGCTGCCCCCCAAATACTCAGTCAGGCGGTTTACCCGCCTTTCGGACAATATCCCTGAAAGGCGGGGCAAATTGCAATGCTGGATGTGCCATCCTTGGTGTCGCATACAGGAAGGTATGGCAACATTGCTGGAACGCTTGCCGTGTTCTCACGTGTCGAGCGTTTCCCCTGCGGCTTGGGAGCGGCCCGATCTAAAAGTGAAAAAATGCAGTATAGGTAAAAGGCCGCCTCGTATGGCGGAGGGAGTTGCCCGCGACCTAGACGAAAAGCGCCCGGAAGCGCCTCGACGCGGCTACCAAGGAGCGCTTTGCATCTGATGCGATATCGCACCAAGCTTCTCATCGCCGCCTGTCTTCTGCTCGCCATGTCTTTATCGGCGGCGGCCTTTTCATATTGGG
This sequence comes from Methyloceanibacter sp., assembly GCA_037383205.1. Taxonomy (GTDB): domain Bacteria; phylum Pseudomonadota; class Alphaproteobacteria; order Rhizobiales; family Methyloligellaceae; genus Methyloceanibacter. Next base: position 1,321 of record JARRPE010000116.1, on the reverse strand, counting down.
GGGTAACCCAGTCACATCGCTACCTGATCCGGTCTCAAATCGCGCACGAACAACTGGAACGGCAGCTCCAGCTCTCGCGCCACAGCCAGCAGCTCTTCAAGGCATGGACCGATACGCTCCTCACCGGTCTGTCCGACCGTCCCCTGGGGGAGGCCTATCTCAAAAAAGTCATCGAATCGGATCTGTCGGCGCTGGATGACCTGTCGCGCCGGGAGATGGCGAGCGTGACGGACGACGAGCGCCGGGCCGAGGGCGCCGAAGTTCGCCGTCTGGAGGCGATCCGGAAGGAATACGGGAACGTGCTGGACCAGCTCTCCGAGGTCGACCAGTTGCGAAGCCGGGGTCGCCCCGACATGGCTTGGCAGAACCTTGTCGATCTCCTCCGGGGAGGGCTCGACCGCGAACTCAACGAACTGATCGAAGTTGCCGTGGCCGACGAGACGGCGGAGGTGCTGCGGATCGACGCCGCCGCGACGCAGCTTCTCACCCGGTTGGAACGGATCAGCACGATTCACGCCGCTCTTGCCGTCCTGGTCACGCTCGGGCTCGCCGTATTGTTGATCCGCGGCCTGCGCGCTCCGCTCGCCGCGCTACTGGACGGAACGCGGAAGCTTGCCGAGGGCGACCTCTCCTACCGCATCAACGTCCGCGGCAAGGATGAATTCGCCGAACTTGGCTGCAGCTTCAACAGCATGGCTGCCGATCTCCAGCATCATCAAAAGGCGTTGCAGGACGCACGCGACAATCTCGAAGCGACCGTCGAGGAGAGAACCGAAGAACTGCGGCTGGCCAACGAGTCGCTTCGGCAAATCGACGAAGCACGCCGTGGGTTCTTCGCCGACATCAGTCACGAACTGCGGACCCCACTGACGGTCATTCGCGGAGAGGGTGAGATCGCGTTGCGCGGGCGTAACAAGCGCGTTGCGGAGTACAAGCATTCCATCGAACGCATCGTGGAGCAGGCCAAGCATCTTTCCGTCTTGGTTGGCGATCTTCTTTTCATTGCGCGGCAGGGCGCGGGCGCCGCCAAGTTGAAGATCAAGCCGGTCGATCTCACGCAGCTTGTCCGAAGTGTCGTTGGAGACGCCAAGGTCATCGCCATGAACAAAGACATCGGTGTTGAGTTTGCAGACGACGCGCCCCAAGAAACCATCGACGGCGACCCGGCAAGGCTGCGTCAGCTCTTGCTGATCGTCCTCGACAACGCTGTCCGCTACTCCAATGCAAAGGGAAAGGTGGACGTCGGACTGTCCCGCGAAAACGGGACGGTGACGATCAAAGTGGCGGACCAGGGCGTCGGAATTCCTCAAGAAGACTTGGA
>JARRPE010000115.1:5812-6585 GCA_037383205.1 Methyloceanibacter sp. | reverse complement strand
TGTTCATCCTTTTTTTGGGACGGTTCCTGAAGCCACACCAGGATGGATCGGCCCCGTAGCCTGACTGAGGTCAAAAATGCGCGTCTCCGCATTGCCCTGTTGCAGCGGCGACACAGTTTTTTCTTGATCCTAGTCAAGCCGTTGGCCGTTTCGGGCGCCCTCGGGGGTGCGGCAGACGGCCATCCTCTAGGTTGATCGGCATCAAGGTCCGACTCACCAAGGCTTGTCATGAGTGGAGCACGAAGGGGCAGCAGTCTTACTGCCGTGCGGGATATCCACTTGACGACAGACAGTTTGATAATTGCGGCCTCTTCTCTGCCGGGAGACGGTGACGCCTCTGCGGAATGGCAAGGGGCTTTTCCGCCTGAGCTCGCCGATCACGGAACGCTCGTACAGACCCGGCCGGGACAGCCACTGCCACTTTCCATCGGCGGCGAGGAAACCGTGTTCGTCGTCCGCATGGCAACTTTGCTGTTCCAGCTAACCCTTGCAGACAATCTTCGTCAGGGGGTTACCCTTCTCTATCCGGGCGATGTATTCCGCTCGGCCTTCGCGCCGCCGGAATCTGGGGCCAGTCTGGTCTCAGTGACCGCAGGGGAAGTGCTGCGGTACCGCTACGACGCCTTTTCTCGCATCGTCGCCACCAGCGCGAACGCGCGGGCCTATTTCGACAGAGCCGTGGCGCGCCAATCCGCCCGACAGGCTATTCATCTGGCCGCGGTCGGCCAGCTGGACAGCACGCAGCGGCTCGTTACATTCCTGATCGAGCTGGC
>JARRPE010000115.1:0-5755 GCA_037383205.1 Methyloceanibacter sp. | reverse complement strand
GGGTTCCGGCGTCCGAGGGGCGGGTCGTCTTCGAGATGCCGCTCAGCCGAAGCGAAGTGGCCGAGTATCTGGGGCTCAATGCCGACACGCTGTCACGGATCATGTCGCGGCTACGGAGCGAAGGCCTCTTGTCGCAGCCGGACCGTCACACCGTGTTCGTTCGTGACATGACGGCCCTCGCCGCCCTGTCGCCCGCCTCGGACTCGCTGATGTCGCTGCCGCGAACCAACGCGGGCCACCAGCACGGGACGAAGCCCTAGTCCGTCTCGCCGTCGCCGAGTTCACCCTCGTCCGGATCGAGCGGCTCGCCCTCGCCGTTCTCCTCGCCATTGCCCGCCTCGTCGGGGATATGCTCCACGGAGACGACGCGCTCGTCTGCGGCCGTATCGAAGATGATCACACCTTGGGTCGACCGGCCGACGACGGAGATACCGTCAACAGGCACGCGGATCAGCTGTCCCCGGTCGGTCACCAGCATGAGCTGGTCGCTGGCATCGGCGGGGAAGGACGCGACGAGCTTGCCGTTCCGCTCATTCACGATCATGCCGATGATGCCCTTACCGCCCCGGCCCGAGACGCGATACTCGTAGGCGCTGGAGCGCTTGCCGTAGCCGTTCTCCGAAATCGTAAGCACCATCTGTTCGTGGGCGCTGAGCTCCGCATAGCGCTCAGGGCTAATCGCCACGGCCGGCCGCCTCAGCGTCCACATGGGTCAGGATGGCCATGGAAATGACTTCGTCGCCCTTGCCGAGATTGATGCCCCGGACACCGGACGACTGTCTGCCCTTGAACACGCGGACATCGCTCACCGGGAAGCGAATGGCCTGACCGTTGCTCGACGTAAGCAGCACGTCGTGCCGCTCGTTGCAGACTTCGACGCCGACGATGCGGTCGCCCTCCTCCAGCTTCATGGCGATCTTGCCGTTCTGGCGGACCTCGATGAAGTCGGACAGCTTGTTGCGGCGAACCCCGCCGTCGTTGGTGGCGAACATCACGTCCAGCTTTTCCCAAGAGGCCTCGTCCTCGGGCAGCGGCAGGATCGTGGTGATGATTTCGTCTTTCCCGAGCGGCAGCAGATTGATCAGGGCCTTGCCGCGCGCCTGTGGCGCCGCCTGCGGCAAACGCCAGACCTTCATCTTGTAGACCATGCCGCGTGAGGAGAAGAACAGGACGGGCGTGTGCGTGTTGGCCACGAACAGACGGCTGACGAAATCCTCATCCCGCGTGGCCATGCCGGCGCGGCCCTTGCCGCCGCGGCGCTGCGCCCGGTAGGCGGTCAGCGGCACGCGCTTGATGTAGCCCTTATGGGATACGGTGACGACCATATCCTCACGCTGAATGAGATCTTCATCCTCGACCTCACCCATCATCTCGGTGATCTCGGTGCGGCGCGGCGTGCCGAACTGCTCTTTGAGCTCGTTCAACTCGTCCTTGATGATGTCGATGATCCGGGAACGCGACCGCAGGATATCCAGGTAGTCGGAGATCTGTGCGCCGAGCCCCTTGAGCTCATCTCCGATCTCGTCACGGCCGAGCGCCGTCAAGCGCTGCAGCCGAAGATCGAGAATGGCTTTCGCCTGCTCTTCGGAAAGCTTGTACGTGCCTTCGGCCGACACCTTGTGGCGTGGGTCGGCGATCAGCTCGACGAGCGGCGCGACATCCTTCGCCGGCCAATCCCGCTCCATCAGCTGGGTCCGCGCGGTGGCGGGATCCGGAGCCTTGCGGATCAGCGCGATGATCTCGTCGATATTCGCAACAGCGATGGCGAGGCCGACGAGCACATGAGCGCGATCGCGCGCCTTCTTCAACAGGTGCTTGATGCGCCGGCCGACGACCTCCTCGCGGAAGTCGGTGAAGGACCGGATCAAGTCCTTGAGATTGAGTACTTCCGGACGGCCGCCATTTAGCGCCACCATGTTGCAGCCGAACGTGCTCTGCAGCGGTGAGAACCGGTAGAGCTGGTTGCGCACGACGTCGGCCATGGCCTCGCGCTTCAGCTCGATGACGACGCGCATGCCTTGACGGTCGCTCTCGTCGCGAATGTCCGAGATCCCCTCAATCCTCTTGTCGCGTACGAGCTCGGCGATCTTCTCGACCATCGAGGCCTTGTTCACCTGATAGGGAATCTCGGTGACGATTAGGGCCTCGCGGTCCTTCCGCACTTCTTCGACATGCACGCGCCCGCGCATGATCACGGACCCGCGCCCCTTGTGGTAGGCGGAGCGGATGCCCTGACGGCCGAGGATCAGACCGCCGGTGGGAAAGTCCGGACCCGGAACGATTTCGATCAACTCGTCGATCTCGATGGCCGGATTGTCCAGATAGGCGATGCACGCGTCGCAAACCTCGGAGAGATTATGCGGCGGGATGTTGGTCGCCATGCCGACGGCAATACCGCCGGCGCCGTTGACCAGCAGATTGGGGAACTTCGCCGGGAGGACGACAGGTTCCCGTTCGCGGCCGTCGTAGTTGGGCTGGAAGTCGACCGTGTCGTTCTCGAGATCATCGAGCAACGCCATGGCAGGCTTGGCGAGCCGCACTTCGGTATAACGCTCCGCCGCCGGCGGATCGCCGTCGACGGAACCGAAATTCCCCTGCCCGTCGAGAAGCGGCAACCGCATGGAGAAGTCTTGCGCCAGCCGCACCAGCGCGTCGTAGATCGCTTGGTTGCCGTGCGGGTGGTACTTACCCATCGTGTCGCCGGTGACGCGCGCGCATTTGTTGTACGGCCGGTCCGGCGTGTAATTGTTCTCGCGCATGGAGAACAGGATGCGCCGGTGCACGGGCTTCAACCCGTCGCGCGCATCGGGCAGCGCACGCGACACGATCACGCTCATGGCGTAATCGAGATAGGAGCGCTTCATCTCATCGATGAGCGAAATCGGTCGGATATCGGAGGAGGACGGTCCCTCGACACCTTCTTCTTCTTCGTCAGCCAAGGACGGAAATGCCTTCTAAAGTCGGTCGATGAACGCGATCCCAAGCGCGCCAATGCCTCAGCCGCGCGGGGTTCCTGGGATGCATTCGAGAAGCTGTTTCTATAGCGGATTTCAGTGCGATTCTGCAACCGCGAACGGCCTCTTTTCGGCATGATTTTACCCATAAAATACAGTCACTTGAGGAAGGCCGAGATGCGGCAAAACTTGCTGGCGCCGCTAACAGCGTTCCGGGGTGATTTGCGGCAGGTCCAAGGCCCTCTCGATTGCGCCCTTTGCAGAACAGGGCGACTGAGATCCGAGCGTGCAGCAGGCTCGTAACTGACTATCCGCCGATCATCGAAAGACGCGGTCGCCTGTCGCATTGAAGACCTGGATCAAGGCCCCATGTGCAGGATGTGATCTGTTTCTGCCCATCCAAGGCATCAAGTTTCAACGGGTCTTGGCGCTTCGGGAACATTGGCGCTTTGAGCGCTAACGGTCCCGAAGGCTGCGCCTGAAACAATGGCGCCACCGCTTGAGACCGTCATCAGAAGGAAGACGACACCATGAGCAACGAAACGACGATGAAGAACCTTCAGAAGGCACTGTCGATGGAAATGTCGGCGATGCACCAGTATCAGCTCCACGCGCATACGCTGGACGACTGGGGGCTCGACAAGCTGGCGGCCCAGATGCGTGAGGAGATGACCGAGGAGCTGGGCCACTCCAACGAATTCATGGACCGCATCATCTTCCTGAACGGCGAGCCGGAACTCGCGTTCTACAAGAAGCCGGCCAAGGCCAAGTCCCTCGAGGAAATGTTCAAGGCCGACCTCGCCGACGAGGAAGAAGCCATCGCGTTCTACACCGAAGCCGCCATGCAGGCCGGCGAACAGGCCGACGTCGGCACGCGGATGCTATTCGAAAGAATTGTCCTCGAGGAGGAAGGCCACAAGAGCTGGCTTGAGCTGCAACTGAGCTTGATGGACCGTCTGGGCGACAAGGCCTTCGCGGCGAAATACGTGTCCAGTGCCGAGTCCGGCGACGCCTAAAGCGTCTGGCGCGATTAGCAAGCCGTCGCGCGCTCTACTGCGCGGCGGCCCCTGTCGCCGGGTTGGCAACCGGCCAGTGCGCCGGTCGATGAAGGAAGACTTCGCCGCTTAGAACGGGATCTCGTCGTCGAGTTCCTTGTTGAAGGATCCGCCGCCGCTGAGCGGCTTGGTGCGGCCGAAATCGCCACCCCCGCTGTCATCGCTCATACCCCCGCCCTGCTGACGTCCGTCCAGCATGGTCAGGGTCGAATTGAAGCCCTGAAGCACGACTTCCGTCGTGTAGCGCTCCTGACCGGACTGGTCTTCCCATTTGCGGGTCTGCAGCGCGCCTTCGACATAGACCTTCGAGCCTTTGCGAAGATATTGCTCCGCCACCCGGGCAAGGCCTTCGGAGAAGATCACCACACGGTGCCATTCGGTTTTCTCACGGCGCTCGCCCGTGTTCTTGTCCCGCCAGCTATCCGTGGTCGCCAGGCGCAGGTTGACGATGGGGCGGCCGTCCTGGGTATGACGCACCTCAGGGTCGGCACCGAGGTTTCCGATGAGAATGACTTTGTTGACCGATCCGGCCATGGTTCCGACCTCCCCGCATCCAAGCGCTCAACTACCGGCCTTGCGCGGACTCCTCCCTGCAATGGCCAATCCGGCACGATAGGCGCAAGCACACCCGTGTGCCAGGACGCATCGGCCACCGGTCCCCCCTGTCCACAACCTGGGGAATGGCTGCCCACGCACCTCAAATGTACCTGTTTTGTTCTCGTCCGTCCACCATGTTGCCCTCTTGTTATTCCCACCTGTGCGCCCTATGGCTAACAAAACGACAGAAAAATTCCGGCAGCGCACTTCATCCTCCGAGGGTGACTGCCCCAGATCCAGGAAAAGCAAGAACGATGCAGCGGCAGGTCCGCCAGGGACAGACATCCACGCGCCGTAAGGGCAAGCGGCGCGACCCACGGGTGAAATATTTCGGCTTCACCGCCATGCAATGGCCTTTCATCGCCACGCTGGTCGGTAACTGGCTGTTTTCCGCGGCCGTCTTCGCTGCCGGCAAGACCTTTTGGGACTGGACGCCCGAGGCTTGGGGTATTGCCGACCGCCTGGCTCTCGTCATCAAGGATGCCGTCGTCGCGATCATTCCTGGCGTGCTTGGCATCTGCATCGTCGCCGCTCAGCGGCTCGATCCTTCGATGTTCGTCGGTTCAACGCCAAAACCGAACTCGCCGGTCGAGATCAACACGAAGTTCATCCTGAACACGTTCGAGCAGTTCACGGCCTACTTCATCGCCAACGCTGGGCTCGCGATGTACTGCCCTATCGAGGAGGCACGCACGCTGCCGATCCTGACTGGGCTGTTCGTGGTCGGCCGCATCCTGTTCTGGGTTGGCTACCATAAGAACCCTTATCTGAGAGCCTTCGGCTTCGGCGTGACGTTCTACCCGACCGTCATCGCCTATGTCTGGCTCATCCTGATCATGGTGTTCGGGATCCGGGTTCCGCTCTAACGGCTATTCTGCCACTGCAGCACTGTTTCGCTCGGCCACAACAGCATCAGCACGTTGAGGGCGAGACCGTCGCGAATCATGATCCCGGTGAAGACCTCGAAGGCGACCGCGATTGTCACCGTGAGCCAGACCGGCAATCGGGCGGCGAGGACGAAGCCCAAGACCATGAACAGGATGTCGCTCACTGAGTTGAGGACGCTGTCGCCGTAATAGTCGAGTGCCACCGTGGCCTCACGATAACGGTCGATGACGTAGTCGGTGTTCTCGGCGATCTCCCACGCCG
>JARRPE010000114.1:0-9788 GCA_037383205.1 Methyloceanibacter sp. | reverse complement strand
CGGATGGAGGGCCAATCAGCGTCGCTGAAGCCAGCCCATCTTTTGGCATGCTAAGACGGACATGCGTGCTTCGCACGCCGGTCTGGCGATGGCCATCAAGGCGCGCTAAGACGGAGACGACGAAAGACGCGTGGTGATCTCCAATGAAGCGATTTCTTGCGGGGCCGATCGGCGCCGCCCTTTTGGCCCTCGCGATGGCAGGCGCTGCGCCTTTTACCGCCCACGCGCAGTCGCCGGATACCGAGACCAAGCCGATCGTGCCGGATGCGTGGCAGGGTGATGCCTATCGGCCGAAGCCGGATCTAAACGGCCTCAAGCGGATCCGGTTCATCACCGACTCCGACTATCCGCCGTTCCATTATTACGACGAGGTCGGAGCATTGACAGGCTTCAACATCGACCTCGCCCAGGCGATCTGCGACGTGCTCGCCGTCGAGTGTGAGATCACCGCGACGAATTGGAGCAGTCTGATGCCGGCGATCCAAACCGGCGAGGCGGACGCGGCGATCGCCTCGATCCGCATCACCGCCGAGGCGCTCAAATCGGCCGACTTCACCTTGCGCTACTACGCGACGCCCGCCCGGTTTGCGGTGCGCAAGGACAGCGACATCACCGAGATTGGCCCAGAATTGGTCGAGGGCCTCAAAATCGGTGTGGCCAAGGATAGCGGCCACGAAGCCTATCTGAAGACCTTCTTCCCCGGCGCGGCGATCGCGGCGTTCGAGTCGAGTGAAGCCGCCCAGAAAGCACTCAAGGAAGGGGCGATTGATCTCGTTTTCGCGGACGGGATCACGCTCGCCTTTTGGTTCAACGGTGTCGAGAGTGCGAATTGTTGCGAGTTCGTGGGCGGACCGTACCTGGACTCGCGCTTTTTCGGCGAGGGTGTCGGCATCGCCGTCAAGAAGGGCAATCGCAGACTGGTCGCCGCGCTGAACTATGCGCTCGAGCAGGTCCATGCGCGCGGCACTTACGAAGAGCTTTTCCTGCGCTACTTCCCGATGAACTTCTTCTAGCGGCTGGCGTCGGATGTCTCCGTCGCATCGTCGGCCGCGTGTTGGCGGCTGAAGTCTTGCCGGCTGCTGTCTTGCTCGGCCGGGTAGCCTTTGAAGGGCAGCCATAGGCTCCAGCCGAGCCGTGCGGGCAAGTTCGTCTGGTACGGGATGAGCCCGATGCGCATCCCCAAATGACCGTCCTTCGGTTGCGCCGTGTAGGTGCGGAACAGCCGGTCCCAGACAGACAGATTGAATCCGTAATTGGAATCATGCTCGGACCGGTACACCGAGTGATGCACCCGATGCATGTCCGGCGTGACGACCAGGAGGCGCAACACCCTGTCGAGCGGCCGGGGCAGATCGATATTGGCGTGATTGAACATCGCACAGCCGTGGAGAATGACCTCGAAGAGGACGACGGCCAGCGGCGATGCGCCGAGCGGAATGACAACAGCCATCTTCCACAGCATCGACAATCCGATTTCGATGGGATGGAATCGGATTGCCGTGGTCACGTCGATGTCGCGGTCGGCGTGATGGACCTGATGCAGCCGCCAAAGAACGGGAACCTTGTGGGAGACGAGATGCTGCGCCCAGATCGCTAGATCGAGCACCAAAAGCGCAATCGGGATCTTGAGCCAGCCCGGCCAATCCACGGCGTTCAACAGGCCGAGCCCGTTCCGTTCAGCGTAGAGCGCCGCGGCTATTGCCGTGAGCGGCACGGCGAGCGCCGCCATCAGCCGCAACAGCACGCTGGCGGTCACGCTGATGCTGAGATTGGTGAACCAGCGGCGTCCCTTTGAGACGATCAGCCGACGGCGCGGCAGGACGAACTCGACCGCGGCGAACAGGATGAACAGCCCGGCGAAAACACCGAACCGCACCAGCGTATCGTCGAAGTCAAATGTCTCTTGCATGCCCGAAGTGTGCCGCGCTTTGTTGGCCAAACCAATGGTCTCCGCGATCAAAACGGCGCGAGGCGAGCGGGCGGATCACGCAAAAAAAGGTGGCGCTCGAAGCGCCACCCTTCTCGAATTTCATACTGTACCGGCTGAAGCCGTCTAGGCGGTCGTCGTTGTGCCCACTGCCGGCGGGGCTTTCCCGGCGTTCTCCTCCTTTTTTCCCTTGAGCTTGAAGCCGAGGATCAGGAGCAGGATGCCGAAAGCGACGGCGTAGGCGCCGATCCACCATGTCAGCACCACCGCGCCGACGACGGGCGCGATGAACAGGAGGATACCGAAGATGACCGAGGCGACGCCCGCAAGCGCGAGCCACCAGCGGCCATGGTCCAATTTGAGGCTGAAGGCTGCGTAGACAAGCAGGCCACCGGAGATCACGGCCCAGATGCCGATGAGCAGCACAAATACGACGGCTGCCATGCCGGGCCACAGAAAGGCGATGACGCCGGCGGCGATGTCGACAATGCCTTCGAGGATCAACAGCCCCCACCGCTTGCCGTTCCGTGCGGCCTTGACGCCGGAGATAATCGCCAGGACGCCATCGACAAGCATGTAGGCCGAGAAGAACAGGACCGCCGCCAGAATGGCGGCTGGCGTGAAGAAGAAACAGATCAGGCCGAAGATGATGGCGATGACGCCACGCAGAGCCACGACCCACCACTGATCGGCGAGAACCTCGCTGAGGGCCTCTTGATGCTCCATGAGTTCTTTTGCGTCTTTCGTTTCCGCCATGGCTGCCCCCTTCGGCATTGGATCGAGTTGAGAATGGTGCGTCGTGTCAGTGACGCGCGGCTGGATCATGCCGCGCGAATATCACGCGGTTGTTGCGGCTTGGGGAGTTGAGCTTTGGGGCGAAGCGCGCCGTCAGAGTTCGAGACTGTCTTCCGACACCAGCGACGCGATCGTCTGCCGCAACCACATATGGCTCAGGTCGCGGTTGAAACTGCCGTGCCAAAGCAGCGAGATCGTGAAACGCGGCAGCTCGATGGGGACCGAGCTAGGCCTCGTCGACGACGCCCCGCGTGTCGTCCGCAAGGCTGGTCAGAATGTGCGGAAAGCGCAGGTACTCTTCCAGCGACAAGGGCGCCGACACGCCGAGCTGTTCCGGGCTGAATAGGCAGAGGAAGTGATCGGTGTAGAGCTGCCGGCGAAAATGGTGGACCTGGCCCTGTTCGAACACCCCGACGCCGAGATCCAATTGACCGGTGTCGAGCTCTTCCAGCACATCGATGCGGTTCGCCGGACGCAGTCGCAAGGAGACGCCGGGGGCGAGCGCCTGCAGCCGCTCGACGACGGCCGGCATGATCGCGACCTCGATGGAGTCTGCAAGGCCGATGCGAAAGACGCGTTCGGCGGTGGCTGGATTGAAGGTGCCGCTCTCCAGGACGGTTGACTGAACCAGCCGCAGGGCGCTGCGGACCCGTTCGGCTAAGATTAGTGTGATCGATATCCATAATCGATCCTATCAATTGGATTAATTCTAAGAGAAGTCGCATGCTGATCGCAACAGGATCATCTGACGAGCCTGGTCACGCGCAGGTTCAAAGGATGTCCTCGCGCGAACGAGATTGCTCCCTAGCGGCGTGAAGTGCGAGGCCCCGGCCGTCCTTCTGCTGAGCCAGCGGTGAGGGCGGCCGGACTTTCAGGCCACAAGGACTGCAAGGGGCGAAGCTGGGCGGTAACCTTTTGTTATGGTTAACGCGCGGGCCTTCAAATCGCCACGAAGCCATTGAAAATCTTGATCTTCTGGAACGGCTAACGTCCCTGCGGCGTTAACCATAAGTTTTGGTTCGTCAGCACTCTGGGGCGTGGGGGAGGAAGCTGATGGAATGCGTACCGCTTGTGTCATCGCGCTTGGCGCCCTGAGCCTGTTCGGCTTTGCCCAGTCCAATGCTGGGCATGCGGCCGATGCGGCTGTTGCCACGCCGAACAGCAGCGCCTTCTCGAAAACGGCGCCGGCCCAGCCGTCTCGCCTGGCCCCGCCGCAAGAGCAGCGCACGGCCGTGCCGGCTTCGGCTCGGACCGCGTCTCCTGACGTCCAAACTGAGGCAAGGACACCACAGCCAATTGCGGTCGAGACGAGCGCACCCGACGCGACGGCGCGCAGCGCCGATGACGCCCTTCCGTATCAGGGCGCTCCCGACGCCGTGTACGGCCGGTCGTCATTGCAGCTGCAAGGTCCCCCCACACAAACGCAGTCTGCTCATGGCGCCCCTGAGGCGGGCCCGCCGCCGGAGTTCGCCTCCGCCGAGCGCTTGCTCGACTGGGTGTCGAACTATCGGGACAAGCCGGAATACTGGAGGCGTGCTCGGCACCAATCCCAACGATGGGCCGGGTCTTATTCCCCAGATGTTTCCGATGCCGCCGAAGGAGCAGGAGGTCATCATTCGCGCCATCGCCTATTCCGGGCGGCCCGACTGGCAGGATCTGCTCGTGAAGAACGCGGACCGCATGCCGCTGCGCAAACCGCTGATCGACGATCTGCTCGACGGACGGCGTCCGACCCTGCAGGCAATGGAACTCGACACGGGCGGGACGACGGCCGTCTACGCTCTTTGGGGCTACTATGTCGCCTCGGGCCAGTACCAGCCGGTCATGCGCATCATGCAGGCGCTGCAATGGTCGAAGGGCGCTCAGAAATCGGGCTTCTTCGAAAAGCTGGCTTCGGGCTGGGGCAAGGACGCCAACAATGTCGAGAAGGTTACGACAGGCGGCACCGCGAAGTGGACGCTTGCGTCTTATGCGGAGCGGGACCGCGACTTGATCGAGCTTTACCGTGCTGAAATCGTCAATCAGCCGGAAGAGATCGCCGGACCTCTCAAGGACGTCATCGAGGCGGCGTCGCTGTTCGAGGCCGAGAAAATCCGCAAAGAGCAATACGGTGCGATCGAGGATGCGGAACGGCGTCAGCTCACGGCCGATGCGGGCATGTCGAAGGGGTGGACAGCGGGGTCGATCGCTATCGCCACGGGCTGCATGGCGGCCACGGCTCTCGGCCAAGCGCAAATCGCCGTGCCGTGCGTCATCGGCGGCGCGCTCTACTCAGGTGCAGGGAAACTCGCCCGCTAGCATTCACAAGGTTGCGGTTGGCCTAGAGCACCTGGTTGCGGGCGCGAATGCCGCGCTCGATCGCCGACTTCGTCAGCATGTCGATCTCCAGCGCCTCGGCCAGCATTTCCAAGAACCGGGTTTCTTCCGGGCGCACATCGAGATCGGCCGCGGCGACCTCCAAGGCGAGCGCATAAGCCGTCTCGCGAAGCCGCATGGGCAAGCTGCTCCGGACGAGGTCCAGGACGATATCGAGACCGGACTCGCTGCCGAGCAATTCGCCACAGGCCTGAGAGGCATCGACCAGGCCGTTGGCGTCGTAGTCCGCGAAGATCGGCAAATTTGAAACGATCTCCCCAATGCGGGCAAGCTCCGCGCCGGACATGGTTCGGTCGACCGCCGAGGTCGTGACCATTGTGTAGATCAGCGCTTCGTGATGGTCCAAGGACTTCGTCATCGGCTTTCAACCCTCTCTGGCCGTGGTTCTCCGAGCGGGCGCGACGGTATGAAATTGAAGCGGACCGGGCAAGCGCCTGTTTGGCAAGAAAGTTTGGGAAACACTGGCGCCGCACCGGAATCTGTGAAATTTGTTGCCGTCAGAAGGTGCCTTTCGTCTCTGGCGCCCATGATCGCTTCTTCAGCACACCTATTTCAGTCATGCCCGAGACCACGAGCGCTGGCCGCGACGCGGCCCCCATCGAGATCAGTTCCGAACTCCTCGCCCACGCCCATGTGAGCAAGGCTTGGCCGTTCGAAGAGGCGCGGAAGGTCGTCAGCCGGTTGAAGCGGATCCCGCAACCGACGGGCTCGATCATCTTCGAGACCGGCTACGGCCCCTCGGGGTTGCCGCATATCGGCACGTTCGGGGAGGTCGCGCGCACAACAATGGTGCGCCACGCATTCCGCATCCTCACCGAGGACAAGATTCCGACTCGTCTGATCTGTTTCTCCGACGACATGGATGGCTTGCGGAAAGTCCCGGACAACATTCCGAACAAGGAGATGGTCGCCGCGCATCTGGAGAAGCCGCTGACGCAGGTCCCGGACCCGTTCAACGAGTATCCGAGCTTCGGCCAGCACAACAATGCGCGCCTGCGGGCCTTTCTCGACAAGTTCGGGTTCTCGTATGAGTTTCTCTCGGCGACCCAGTGCTACACGTCTGGCCGGTTCGACGCGACGCTGCTCAGAGTGCTCGAGCACTACGACGAGATTCGCGACGTGATCCTGCCGACGCTCGGGCCCGAGCGGCGCGCCACCTACAGCCCGTTCCTGCCGATTTCGCCCGCGACCGGTAAGGTGCTGCAGGTGCCGGTTATAGATCGCGACCTCGCCGCCGGCTCCATTCTCTACAAGGACCCGGACACCGGGAAGCTGACGCAAGTCTCCGTGACCGGGGGTCACTGCAAGCTGCAATGGAAGGCCGACTGGGCGATGCGCTGGGCGGCGCTCGGTGTCGACTATGAGATGGCGGGCAAGGACCTGATCGATTCGGTGCGCCTGTCGGGACGGATTTGCCGGATCCTCGGCCGCCAGCAGCCAGAAGGCTTCAACTACGAACTCTTCCTCGACGAGAACGGGGAGAAGATTTCGAAGTCCCGCGGCAACGGTCTGACCATCGAGGAGTGGCTGACTTACGCCTCGCCCGAGAGCCTGGCGCTGTACATGTATCAGAGCCCGAAGAAGGCCAAGCGGCTGTACTTCGATGTGATCCCGCGCGCTGTCGATGAATATGCCGGGCATCTCGCGGCCTTCCCGAAAGAGGATCATGCGGCGAAGCTCATGAACCCCGTCTGGCACATTCACGAAGGCGCGCCGCCCGAGGCCGACCTGCCGATCAGCTTCGCGCTGCTGCTCAACCTCGCCTCGGCATCCAACTCCGAGGACCAGGCGGTGCTATGGGGCTTCATCCGGCGCTACGCACCGGAAGCCACGCCGGAAAGCCAGCCCTTGCTGGACGAATTGGTCGGCTACGCCATCCGCTATTTCCATGACTTCGTGAAGCCGTCGAAGCAGTACCGCTCTCCGACCGAGCAGGAGCGCGCCGCATTAGAGGATCTCGACCGGCGGCTTGTCGCGCTGCCGGACGGCGTGCTGGCCGAGGAGATTCAAAACGAAGTCTACGCGGTCGGGAAGGAGCACGGCTTCGAGCCGTTGCGCGCGTGGTTCCAGGCGCTGTACGAGGCGCTGCTGGGCCAATCGCAAGGGCCGCGCTTCGGGTCGTTCGTGCAGCTCTACGGGATCGACAACACGCGCGCGCTCATCGCGAAGGCGCTTTCGGGAGAGCTGGCGGGCGCGTGACAGGCACCTAGCGCCAGATTCCGAGCCGCCGCTCGCGGGCGGCCTCCGCGGCTTCCTTGAAGGCTGCCTGCGGGGGTTTTTTCGGTTTGGCCCAGCCTTGCGCCACCATCCAGAACGACAGGTCGTTGCCGCCGACCGAGCAGCGCGCCACTAAAGACTTCTGTTTGCTCTTAACCGGCACGTGGCACATCACGGCGCGGCCACGGATCAGCCGCGTGAGAGCGGAGCGGGCCGCCCGGCCGCACGGCCAGGCATGCCCGCGCGAATCCTTGCATTGGCCGGCGAGCCCCGTGACCTCGATCTCCGCGAGCGTGATGGTCGTGGCGCCGGCTTTGAGAGATCCCCCGTCCTGCACAACAACCCGGTAGAAGCGTTTCGGCTGCAACAGGGGCTTCGGTTCACGTCGTTTGCGCGTCTCTTCGGCCGGTGACGCGGCGTCTTGAGAGACGGCCTTTTCGTCGGACAGCGGCTTGGTGAAAAGCTGGTCTTGGCCGGATCCGGATCGCGGCGGCGCGACCGTGACCTCGTCGTCATATCTGCCGAACGGCCAGAAGAACCAGACGGCGCCGAGGATGGGCAAAACGACAATCATGCGTGAGACGCGGAACATGAAAACTGCCTTCGAGCGGTGCTATTGGCTCGCCCAGATGATGCGCGCGATCCATTCGACCCTATCGAGCGGGAAAACGAAATTTGGATGGTCCGGGTTCATGGATGCGAGCTCGATTGTTTTGGGGTCCCGGCGGACCAGAAGTTTGGCCATGGCCTCGCCATCGGTCGTGCGGACGACGACCCGGTCGCCGTTCCGGGTTGGCGCGTTCGGCGAGACGATCAAGACGTCGCCCTCCCGATAGAGCGGCTCCATGCTGTCCCCGGTAACTTCCAGCGCGTAAGCGTTCTCGTCCTCGACCCGCGGGAATGGCACCTGCTCCCAGCCGCCCCCCACGGGGTAGCCCCCGTCGTCGAAAAAACCGCCAGCCCCGGCTTGGGTCATGCCGATCAAGGGTATCGGCAAATTGCGGTTGGATCTGCCGGTCTCGGCCGAGGCGAGCGCGGTAAAGTCCTCGAGCGAGGCGCCTGTGGCCTCCAGGACCTTGGCGATGCTCTCGGTGGTCGGCCAGCGCGGCCGCCCGTCGCCGGTCGACCGCTTCGATTTGTTGAAGGCCGTCGGGTCCAGGCCCGATCGCTTGGCGAGTCCCGATGCGGACAAGCCGTAGCGGTGCGCCAGGGCGTCTATGGCAGACCAAATGCGGTCGTGTGTGAGCCTTCTCAAGGAAAGGGCTCCGGCTAGTGAATTCGACAAGGAAATAATACCTATCCCCCTCTTTATGACGCAACTCTCCGCGCGGGTCCACCGTGCTCGGATTGAGGGCGGCCAGGGGGTGCGACTGTCCCGTGTGAACCTTGTTGGCGGGAACCAGGACGGCTAGTGTGGCGCCGCACCATGGCCAAACCCATCTACAAGATCCTCGCGGACGCCGCCTACGAAGCCGCCAAGACCGAAGGGCGCTTCCTTGGCACATCCGACGATCTACGGGACGGATTCATTCATTTTTCGGCCGGCCACCAGGTCGCCGAAACGCTGGCCAAGCACTATCCGGGGCAAGAGGATCTCTTGTTGCTGTCGGTCGATCCGGATCGGCTGGGCGACGCCCTGAAGTGGGAGGAATCCCGAGACGGCGACCTCTTCCCACACCTTTATGCCCCGCTTGATCTCGCCGCGATCGTCGGGGAGGCACCGCTCGCGCTCGACGACGACAACCGCCACATCCTGCCCGAGGGAGTCGCGTGAACCCGCTGTTCGGTTTGGGCCAAGCGCTCATGGTTTGGGCCAAGCGCTCATGCTCTCGCTCGATCCCGAGCGTGCGCATATGCTGACCATCAAGAGTCTCGAGATGGGGTTCTACCCCCGCTGCGATGCACCGGACGACGCGCGCCTAAGCCAAACCCTGTGCGGGCTCGATTTCCCAAACCCGATCGGTATCGCGCCGGGCTTTGACAAGAACGCACGCGTTGTGACCGCGCTGTTCAACATGGGGTTCGGCTTCGTCGAAGTCGGCACGCTCACTCCGCGTCCGCAAGAGGGCAATCCGCTTCCGCGCGTGTTTCGCTCCGTGGTGGACCGGGCCGTGGTCAACGGGCTCGGCTTCAACAATGAGGGCCAGGCGGCAGCTCTGGAGCGCTTGCGGCGCGGCGTCCCCGGCATCGTCGGCGTCAATCTGGGTGCGAACCGCGACAGCGAAGACAAGGTCGCGGACTACGCGGCGGGGGTCGCGCGCATGGCGCCGGTCGCCTCTTACCTCACCGTCAATATCTCGTCGCCCAATACGCCCGGCCTGCGGGATCTGCAGGCCCCTAAAGAACTAGCAAGGCTTTTGACAGCCGTCGAGCAAGCGCGCGCGGCGCTGCCCGGCAACAAGCCGCCGCTCTTCGTCAAGCTCGCTCCGGACCTTGCCGATGGCGATCTGCCGGAGATCGTCGGGATCATCCA